>CAZMOX010000001.1:0-97306 GCA_964567895.1 uncultured Spirochaetales bacterium
CTTTTTTGATAATCACCTCTTCACCCTGCTCTACGGCACTCACAAGTGCTGAAAACTGGGCTTTTGCCTCTGTTATGGTATTAACAATCATATAATTCGCTCCTGTTGTGTTAAGTTCTACCAAATATAAGACCAGACCAGATCTGGTTTGATACAAATATATTATCATAAACCAGAAAAATTGTAAAACAAAAGAGGCCAAACTCCATTTACAATTCTTTTCTGACAAATTTACTCTTTTTTGTCCATAAAAAATTGAAGTAATTTAATTCTTGTGATAGATTAGATCGATACGGAAGAATGCTATGCACTCTTTTTTTAAAACAGGAGGAATACATGGGACTCAATCTCATTGTTCTGGTTAAACAGGTACCTGACACCCAGAACATAACCGGAGAAGCGATGAAAGAGGACGGAACAGTAAACCGTGCCGTACTACCCGCAATTTTTAACCCGGAAGATCTGCATGCTCTTGAGGCAGCACTTACCCTAAAGGACACCATTCCTGGAACACAGGTTCATGTAATTACCATGGGGCCCCCATCCGCAATCCAGGTTCTCAAAGAATCTCTCTACCGTGGGGCAGACTCAGTAGCTCTGGTTTCGGACAGAAAGTTTGCCGGAGCTGATACCTTAGCCACCTCATATGCCCTAAAATGTGCAATTGAGAAAATTGGCAACTATGACATAGTTTTCTGCGGAAGGCAGGCAATTGATGGTGATACTGCACAGGTAGGACCACAGACAGCAGAAAAACTCAACCTTAATCAAATCACTTGTGTATCGAATATTGAAAAAGTCGATACAAAGAAACGCCAGATACTTGCAAAACGATCCATCGAGGGTGGTTTTGAACTTATCCAGGCACCGCTTCCTGTGCTGCTGACAATTACAGATGAAGGCTACTCTCCCCGCCCGCCATCAGTCATAAAAGTCATGACCTACAAAAACGCCTCAGCTGAGATGACCGAAGAAAAGTATGACGAATCTTATATTGACAACAAGGTTGAGCAGAAAAGCAATCAGGCAATAAATCTGTGGGATATCAATGCAATCAATGCAGATCCAGACAGCTGCGGCCTGGCCGGATCCCCGACAAAAGTTAAAAAAATTGAGTCTGTTATTCTGGTATCAGCTGATATTCGGATGATAGAGAATTCACAAGATGCAATAGCAGGAATGGTTCACGAGCTTATCGCAGACCATACACTAGGGTAAAAGGAGAAACACGTGAGTACAAAAAACAGCGTTATGGTCTTCGTCCAACAGGACGACGAGCAAATTGCCGAAGTAAGTGTTGAACTCCTGTGCAAGGCAAAAGACCTTGCTTCCCAGGTGAATGCATCAGTTACCGGCGTATTAATAGGAAAAAATGTTCGGAAATCAGCAGAGAGTCTGATTCCGTATGGTGTAGATGAATTGTTTATTGTCGAGGATGACCGTCTCGAAAACTATACCCCCATGCCCTACACAAAAATCATGGTGGATATCATTAAAAAAATTGAACCGCAAATTGCATTATATGGTGCAACCACTACCGGACGAGATCTGGCTCCCAGAATAACTTCAAATCTGAAAGTTGGACTTACCGCAGACTGTACCGATCTTCAAATTGGTGATTACAGCTCCAAGGGTGTAGATTACAAAAACATACTCTACCAAATAAGACCCGCTTTCGGTGGAAATATCATTGCAACAATCGTTTCCCCGGAGAAGAAGCCCCAGATGGCAACAGTCCGTGAAGGGGTTATGAAACTCATTGAACTGGATCCTTCCTATAAAGGAAAAATCACCTCGGTAAACGTAAAGTTGACAGATGCCGATTTTCCATCAGTGATTATAGAGCGGATTAAACAGGAAAAGACTGTCAACCTGAAAGGTGCACAAGTTATCGTATCAGGCGGTATCGGTGTAGAGACAAAGGAGAACTTCCAGTTGATCATCGATCTTGCCCATGCATTAGGTGCTGAAGTCGGCGCCTCAAGAGCAGCTGTAGATGCCGGATTGGTTCCTAAGGATCATCAGGTTGGGCAGACTGGCACAACCGTACGGCCAAAACTCTATATTGCCTGCGGAATATCCGGTTCTGTTCAGCACCGTGCCGGTATGGATGAATCGGCCAGGATTATTGCTATAAACACCGATCAGGAAGCTCCTATCTTTAAGATTGCCCATTATGGCATAACCGGGGATCTTAAAGATATCATTCCGAAGTTTATCAAAGCCTTCAAGGCCAAGAGTTAAGGAGGAACAGAATGGAAAATTTCTTTTTAGATAATGAAGATATATTATTTCAGCTCGATCATATTGATCTGGATAGAGTAATAGCATACAAAGAGGATAACTTTCAGGAAGCTAAAAAGTACTCGTATGCTCCGGTGGATGCCGATGATGCCATGGATTCTTATAAAAAAGTTCTGAGCATTATTGGTGAAATTGCCGGGAAAACCCTTGAGCCGTTGGCAGCCGAGATTGATGAAGAGGGTGTCAAACTGGAGAATGGTGAAGTCGTATATGCGAAAGGAACCAAGCAGGTTCTTGATATGTTCGCGAAAGCAGATCTTATGGGTTTCGGTATACCCAGAAAGTATGGGGGACTTAATTTTCCCACAATTATGCTGACTATTGCGGCAGAAATTGTTTCACGGGCAGATGCCTCATTTCTTAATTTCGGCCTTCAGCAGGATATCGGTGAAACAATCAATAAATTTGCTTCTGACAAGCAAAAAGATGAGTTTTTACCAAAACTCACATCCGGAGAATACGGATCAGCAATGATTCTTACCGAACCGGACGCCGGAAGTGACCTGCAGGCAGTAAACTTACGGGCACATCAGGATGCAAACGGAAATTGGTTTTTAAATGGGGTTAAACGGTTTATTTCCAATGGTAACGGAACTATCGGTTTGGTTCTTGCAAGAAGTGAAGACGGCCAGACCGGGGCAAGAGGGCTCTCCTTTTTCCTCTACAAACGAGATGAACATATGAAAATCCGCCGGCTTGAACATAAGCTGGGAATCCATGGTTCGCCTACGTGTGAGCTGCAGTTTAATAACGCACCCGCAACACTGGTAGGTGAACGTAGACGTGGTTTAACAAAGTATACCATGTGGCTGATGAACAGCGCCAGAATCGGTATTGCCTCCCAGGCACTTGGTATAGCGGAAGCAGCTTACAGGGAAGCAGATAAATACGCAAAAGAGAGAATTCAGTTTGGTAAGTTCATCAGGGAATTCCCGCCGGTATTTGAGATGCTCACAGAAATGCGGGTTGCAATCGAAGCAGGAAGAACCCTCCTATATGAAACAGCCAAAATTGTGGATTTGAAAGAGGGTCTTGAGCACATGAAAGAGCAGTACCCTGAACGATCCGCGGAATTCAGATCTGACCTCAAGAAATACTCACGGCTTGCAAACCTCCTGACACCAATGATCAAAGCGTATAACACGGAAATGGCAAACAAGATAGCTTATGATGCAATCCAGATCCATGGCGGAACAGGTTATATGCAGGAGTTCAATGTTGAGCGTCATTACCGTGATGCCAGAATCACAACTATCTATGAAGGGACAACTCAGCTTCAGGTAGTTGCTGCTATTGGTGGAGTTACTTCGGGAACAGCTACAGCACTACTCGATGAATTTGATTCAGAAGATTACTCTTACGCACCAGATTTGCAGAAAAAACTGCAGAGATGCCGACTCGATTTTGAAAAAGCTTTAATTGGAGTTAAAGAGGTGGATGAAGAGGATTTTATCAGCTTTCATGCGCGGCGCTGTGTAGAGATGGCAACATATCTGGTGCAGGGATATCTCCTTCTCCGGGATGCAGAGCACTCTGAAAGAAAGATGAGAATTACCGAAATCTTTATTGAAAAAATGCAGACCAGAATCCACATGAATATGCACTATATTATTGATGGGGGATCAACTTTCCTAAAAAATTATGGTGATATAATCGGTTAAATAGTAATTATATACTCATGTATTATGTAAATGATTTTTGATATAAAACTTTTCCAACACGGTTGATATGATTTATTAAATCAGGATTATCTATAACAGAAAAGAGAGATATATCTAATAAATAGGGAAGAAGTAAATCATCAATATCATCCTCAATTCGATTTAGCTGCTGGAGAGATAACTTACTACTCTTTATAGTCAGATCAATATCTGAACCTTCACGAAAAAGCCCTTTGGCACGGGATCCATAGAGAATTACCTGATCAATTTCAGGATAGCAGGAAAAAATTGAGTAAAAAGATTCAATTACTGTTTTTGGCAAGCCAATACTATCGTTAAAATTAGCTGACGGCATCTACAAGATCCTGAAAAGATTTTTCAAGCTTTAGAAACTGAGGATAATAGTCATTTAAGATATGTTCGGCGATAGAAGCAGCTGTTTCAAGATTATAGGTATGGCTGCTTCTATTTCTATCTCTAATCATATCCATCCAAATCTCACCATTTCTAATAAGCTCTATAGCAAAAGCCTCTCGTACAGAATCTTTTGAACCATGAATGTTTTGTATACCCTGATCCCGGAGATAATCCCTCAACATATTCCAGCTTAGCTCATGAGTGTACTCAAAAGATTGAATTAAGCCCTGCTGTTCAAGATCGCTTAAATTTCGTGAATTTGCCAACAAAACAGCTTTTGTGAGTTGTAAAAGTGCTTTTTTATAATTGAAAAATCGTTGTTTCCAGCGAATATCATCAATACTATCCATTTCTCCAGTATGCCATCATTCCTACTGCTACGCAAGTCTGATATAAAAACTGCTCCCATCAATCTTTTACAGGAGCAGCACTAATTTATTTGAATTTTGAAATTGATGCAACATTCACATCGAATTGGCTTATGGGTTATAATCCTCTCCGGATACACCGACAATGCACATCCAGGAAGCTTCCGTTGCGATCTCACCATTCACTTTCACCACACCGGACTGCTTAATCACCCGTCTGCCGCATCGGAGGTTTTTCACCTCTATTACTGCAAGATCACCCGGTTTAACCTCTTTCCTAAACTTCGCTTTCTCTATTGTTGCAAGAAAAAAGAGACCCTTTTCAGGAATTATTCCCAGTTGTTTCAAGCCTGCACCACCGCATTGCGCCAGCATCTCTATGAGCAGTACTCCCGGTACCACAGGATAACCGGGAAAATGACCGGTAAAAAAGACCTCCTTGCCGGTAAACTGATATTCAGCATAAATCTCTTCATCCGTACATTTCGTTAATTTATTTACAAATAAAAACGGATCACGATGCGGAAGAAGGTCTTCCAGTGTTCTATATGTCTCAGCCATCTTTTAGTCCTTATACTCTTTTACAATAACCGCACCATTATGTCCGCCAAAACCTAAAGATTCAGACAGAGCTGCACGGATCCTACCAGAATATCCCTTATTTGGAACATAATCCAAATCACAACCTTCTCCCGCTTCACCAAAATTAATGGTACAGGGAAAATACTGATCCCGGATTGCCAGGAGAGAAATTATAAGCTCTACTCCTCCCGCTGCACCAACGAGGTGGGAGGTCATAGATTTTGTAGAGGATACTTTCAGTTTATAGGCATGTTCACCGAAAGCAAGTTTAATTGCCTTGGTTTCCATCGGGTCATTAACCGGCGTTGATGTTCCATGGGCATTGATGTAATCAATATCTTCAGGCTGCATTCCGGCATCTTTAAGAGCAGTTGTCATTGCTCTGGCAGCACCAATTCCTTCCGGATTCGGAGCGGTAACATGAAAAGCATCGCAGGACTGGCCATAACCGGCAAGTTCGCCATATATTTTTGCACCACGTGCTTTGGCATGATCCAGATCTTCCATAATCAGAATCCCGGCCCCCTCACCAAGTATAAAGCCATCCCGATCCTTATCGAAAGGTCGGCATGCTTCCTGAGGTCTGTCGTTATACTCAGTAGAAAGAGCCTGTATTCTACAAAAACCGCCTATTGCAAGCTTAGTTATTGCTGCTTCAGTACCACCAGTTACAACTGCATCTACTACACCATGTTTAATTGCCTGATACCCCGCACCGATCGCATCGGTACCTGAAGCACAAGCGGTAACAATCGTAGTACAGGGGCCTAGTATTCCATATTTAATTGCTATATTTCCTGCCGCCTCATTTCCAATCAATTTCGGTATTGTCATTGGCGGGATTCCTCTGGGACCCCGGGCTATAAGTTTTTCAATGCCTTCTTCAGCAATATCAAAGCCGCCTATACCATTCCCCAGGTAAACACCCATTCTTTCTGGTTCATAACCGCCTTCACCATGAGGACCTAACCCTGCATCTGTCATCGCCTGCACTGTTCCGGCAACGGCAAACTGGGTAAATCGAGCCATATTACGAGCCTCTTTCTTATTCATGAAATCTGTTGCTTTGAAATCTTTAACTTCTCCGGCAACTTGGGAAGCAAATTCTGTAGGATCAATATGTGTATTTCTGCCAATTCCGGATCGTCCCTCTTTTATCCCACTCCACAGCTCATCAACACTGTTTCCCAGTGGAGTAATGGCTCCCAAACCGGTAATTACTACCCTTCTTCCATTTTCATTATTACTCATTTTAGCTATATCTCCTTTAACATTATATTCCAAATACAATAAATTCTTTTACATATTTGTCAGACCATCCCGCCGTCTACAGCAAGAACCTGACCGGTTATATACCCGGCTTTATCTGAAGCCAAAAATAATACGGTATTCGCAATATCTTTCGGACTACCAATACGTCCCAACGGAATCTGCTGTTTCAGAGCCTCTTTCATATCATCTTTAAGAAAGTCAGTCATTTGCGTCTCAATAAAACCAGGAGCAATAACATTCACACGAATGTTTCTTGAAGCCAGTTCTTTGGCAAGGCTTTTTGAAAAACCAATCAACCCTGCTTTTGATGCAGCATAATTTGTCTGCCCTCCATTGCCCATTATACCGACAACAGAGGAGATGTTAATAATAGCGCCCTTTCTTGCTTTAGCCATTGGTCTGGCAAGTGTTCTGCAGGCAATAAAAGCTCCGGTAAGATTAACCTTGATCACATCATCCCATGCATCAGTCTTCATTCGCATAATCAGACCGTCCCGGGTAATTCCGGCATTATTAACCAAAACATCGACTGATCCGGCTTTTTCAAGTACTTCTTTAAGAGCTTCTGTAATTGATGCCTCATCAGACATATCCATTTTGATCCAGGATACGTTTCCACCGGCCGCAATTGCTGATGATTCCAACTCATTCTGCGAGACAGCTTCTGTTCTGCTAAGATACCATACATTTCCACCACTTGATAGAAATGACTCTACTATTGCCAGTCCGATACCTTTTGATCCGCCGGTAACAACTATATTTTTACCGGTCCATTCACCCATATTATTTTCCTGTACCTGCATGCAGTACCCCTCTTTCAATTTTACAATTCGTTAACTTCGTCCATCGTGCCGACAGTCTTACAGGGAACAGAGCTTCCTGCACCTCTCCATAATCCAGTTAATACTTTTCCCGGACCGGATTCAAAACAGGAATTCAGTTCACCGGATTCCCCATACGCAGCAATCGCACCAATTGTGGTGGTCCAGCGAACCGGTGACACCTGCTGCTTACTTAAGTTCGCCTTTGCTTCCTGGCCGGTTTTTACGATTCCGCCATCTACATTGGTGTATACCGTATATTTTGGATCGTTAAAGGTGAAATCCTTAATTAATCCCTTAAACTCTTTGGCTGCCGGTATTAAAAACGGCGTATGAAAAGGAGCACCAACCCGAAGAGGAATAACTCTTCTGGTTCCCGCCTTTTTCAACACTTCAGTCAATTTTTTAATACTCTCCTCAACTCCGGCCACAACAACCTGTTTGGATCCATTATCATTTGAAGGATATACATGTTCAAGTCCTGATTCTTTGATAATCGATTCAATTTCATCGAATCCCTTACCAATTACCGCAGCCATACCAAGTTTTCCATAGGTTTTAACTGCTTCAGCCGCAGCTTTTGCCATTAAATTCCCACGCATATTTGTTATACTGAAAAGTGTCTTTAAGTCAATAACGCCAGCCGCATAATAGGCTGATAATTCACCAAGACTAAACCCGGCATATACTGGTTCTGCATCATCGTTTATAAGCAGCCCCTTTGCTTTGAGTATAGTATATACCGAAATATTTACCAGCGTAATTGACACCTGGGTATTTGAGGTGTTTTTTAAATCTTCTTCAGAACCATTAAAGATCAGGTCCTTAATATCACGTCCGGTAGTATCGGAGGCTGCATCAAACAACTCTCTGACTTCAGCCGAAGCCTCATATAAATCTCTCCCCATTCCCGGATACTGCGCTCCCTGCCCTGGAAAAAAGCAAACATTTTTCTTCATTCTCTATTCCTTATTCTTATCAGGTTTTTTGTGCTTTATTTCTTTTCTTAAATATTTGCACAAACTATATCTCTATTATAAAAATCATTCAAACCGTAAACCCAAACTTCAAATCAAAATAATCTAAGTTTATTCATATTAGCCAGAAGTTTTTGGATTTAGATAAATCATTACATTACAGGTAATCAGGATTTATATCCAAAAACTTCAAAAGGCAATTTCCTAAAATTCTTTGAATTTTGAAATTGCCTTAGTTACCAAACAAAAAGATTACCGCCATACGTTAGTCCTGCGCCAAATCCTACCGTTAGAATCACATCTCCGGCTTTCAGCAGTCCCTTCGCCTGCATTTCTGCACAGGCAATGCCAATTGAGGCTGCCGATGTGTTAGCAAAATTCTCAATATTCAGGTAAAACTTTTCCATAGGTATTTTAAGTCGTTTTGATGCTGCCTGAATAATCCGGCTATTTGCCTGATGGGGAACAATCCAGTCTACATCCTCTTGTTGCATATTATTACGTTCTATAAGTTCAGAAATAATATCGCTTACCGCTTTCACTGCGAAGGTATAGACCTTTCTGCCGTCCATATGGAGAGAAACATCCTCAATATTTACCTCTCCCCCAAAAATAGGGTTCTTTGATCCACCGCCAGGCACCATCAAGTGCTTATATCCACTCCCATCAGAATAAAGAAGTGAGTCGATAAATCCTGGTTTTTTATGTTTTCTTATACTACGGTCTTCCGAATGTCTGGGTGACTCATCAGTTGATAGAATAGCACAACCGGCTCCGTCGCCGAACAATACACTGGTGTTGCGGTCTTCCCAGTTAATTATACTCGAAAGTTTTTCAGCTCCGACAACCAGAATGTTTCTCATGTGACTGTCTTTCATAAATGCCAGAGCTATTTCCAGAGCATAGATAAACCCTGTGCACCCTGCTGTAATGTCAAATGCAGGAATCTTTTTCAAACCCAGTTTATGCTGCACAATGCATGCAGTTGAAGGAAATCCGTTGTGATCGGGAGTTGCCGTTGCCACAACAATACAGTCCAAATCCTCAATATTCATACCAGACCGCTCAATCGCATCTCTTGCAGCATTTGAAGCAAGGTCTGAGGTAGCCTCATGGTCTTCAGCTAAATGCCTGGCTCCAATACCGGTATGCGATCGAATCCATTCATCGTTAGTATCTACGGTTTTTGATAACTCTTCATTAGTTACACGCCGTTTAGGTAGATAGGAACCAAAGGATCTTATATATACGGGAAACATAATTTCATCTTTCATTATAAGCACTCCTGCTCGGTTGTTTTAGAGATATTGTCTTATGAAGTTTTTGATCAATAATATGTAATAAATTATAAGTAATTACACTTAATCAAAAACTTCTGACTATTATTCTTGAAATGTATTTTTTTAATGGTAATTTTTAATAAGAATACGTTAACCAGGGTCTCTGATCTTTTCATATGGTCTCCTATGGCTTGTTTATTATTTACAAATTCTTTGATTTTGTCAATATTAACATTTTAACATCAAAATGTATACTAAAAAGTGTACCACTTTATTACTCTCCTCAACTTTTAATGGAAATATATTATGAGGTCTGCTAAAATAAACTACAGGTAAAATGAATTAAGTTGTGCTCGGCAGGAAATCAGATATATGAAAATTATTACGAAAATCTGGTACAGATTGTCAATCAAAAGAAAACTCATGCTCTTTTTCTCATTGATCATAATATGTATCAGCATCTTGAATTTATACACCCTGATCAACTCATTCAATTATATGAAAATATATGAACATGACCTGTTAAAGAATACCGTAATACACAACCTTCAAATCGCAATCATTGAGAACAATACTTCATTTGAAAATTATATTATGTATTCAGACAATAATTCACTTAGCCAATTCACCAATGGAATTCCTGAAATCTGGTTAAATTGGAATAAAGTCTACGAAACATCCGCAGCAAACAGAGAGGCATATTATGAGATCTCTGCTATCAGATATGCTTTTATAGCTTACATTGAGAGTGCAAATAAAACCCTGGAACAGCAAAACATCTCTGAAAGCGCATTCATAGATCACCTCCTAAAAACACGCCGGATCAATGGGTATCTTGAGCAATACTTTAAAGATCTTGTCCAGATCAGGCTTGAAGAAGGGAGCCAACTGCATTCAGTCCAAATCGACAAAGTGAAGGTGATTCGCAGAATTAGTATTTTGGGAATAATACTCATCAGTGTGCTGTTTTTGTTTTTTGGTACCTTTTTCTCCGGATCAGTAACAAAACCAATCCGGGAGCTGGCTGCAAGATCATTGAAGATGGCAGACGGCAATCTAAAGGGAAGCCCTTTCAATGTACCTTACAAGGATGAAATCGGGGTACTTACGAACTCCTTCAACAAAATGAGTACAAATATTAGAAATATGATAAAAAGTTTGGAAGACAAGGTTATAATTGAACAAAAGCTCCATGAGGATGAAGTCAAATTAATTGAAATGAATCGGTCTTTGCAGGAGGCTCAATTTTTAAGCCTTCAATCACAAATCAGACCTCACTTTCTCTTTAATACCCTCAATGTAATTTCAAGAACATCTATGTTCGAAAAGGCACCAAAGACAATCAAACTGATAGAATCTCTCTCCAATATATTCAGATATTCACTGAATAATCAAAAACTTATCGTTCCATTATGTGATGAGATAAACATTCTCAATGAATATATGCATATTCAGAAAATACGATATGGAGATCGGCTTACCTTTGAGGTGCATTGCGCCACTGATTTATTGAATATAAACATTCCAATTTTTACACTTCAGCCTCTCATTGAGAATGCAATAGAACACGGAATAGAGCCGAAAGAGAAAGGTGGTACAATTAGTCTCACCATAGAGAGAGTGGACCAAAAAATCCGAATAGAAATTGCTGATACCGGAGTTGGAATTTCTCAGGAAATGATAAAAAAAATATTGTCAGGAGATGAACAAACACCATCCGATAAAACAACCGGCATAGGAATTTCCAATGTAAAAAGACGCTTAAATATTATATCCGACGGTAATATCACCTTCGACATTCAGAGTATTCCGGACGATGGGACAACAATAATCATAACAATACCTGGAGAAGAGCATGTTTAGAATACTTATAGTTGATGATGAGCAATTGGAACGTGATGCTTTGAAAGCCATGATTAATAGAGGTGTTGATTCAATAATTGAAATACAGGAAGCTGTCAATGGAAGGGAAGCAATAGTTAAAGCCAGATCTTTTAAACCGGATATAATTTTTCTTGATATTAGAATGCCGGGTATTGACGGCATTGAAGCATCAAGAATGATTAGAGAAACGGACCCTTCAATTTCAATAATTTTCCTAACAGCCTACAACCAATTTGAATATGCTCATGAAGCGATCCAGATTGGTGTAGATGATTTTATCATAAAACCCTCTTCTGAAAGGCGTGTTATCGAAGTTATCTCTAAAGTAATCAATAAAATTGAGAGCCTGAGAACTGATTTTAGGCATAAAGAAAATAGTACTATTAGATTAAGCCGGGCAACAAACTCTCTCGAAAATGAGTTTATCTACACCCTGTCGGTACGTGGAATCACAGAAGAAAAATTTAATAACTATCTCTCAATACTTGATATTAATTTTCATATGGCCAGAGCAGGGATTCTAAAACTTCTTTTTGACACCTATCCTTTACATGTTGAATCAGACTACCAAAAGCAAGTCCTAAAAAAAAGATGTATGTATATATTGAAATCCAGTCTGGAAAAAAGAGGTATTCTTGGTCTATTTAATACTGATCTATCCAACATCTACTTTCTCTTAAATCAGGAAAAAATGGAAAGCAAGAGTCTTGAAAAGTCGAATGTATCCAATCTTATCTCTGATATTATCAAAGAGATTAAAAGAAACATTAATATCGAGGTATTAATTGGTGTCGGCTCTCTGTTCTCCGAGCCTTCAAAAGCCTTAACTTCATTTCTCCATGCTAAAAATGATCTTGGCAGTATGCAAGGTAAAAAGAATAACTCTTTACCTTCTAACTTTTTACCTTATCAGGAAGAGACAAATACCCTTTTCCCGGTACACCTTGAAATAGGGATGGAGCAGGCCTTGATGAGTGGCAAACGGGAAGCAGCAATGGGAGTTTTTCAGCAAATTTGTGAGTGGTTCGAATCTTCAACTCTCCCTTTTGAAGAAAAGAAAAAGAGTTTGATTGAGTTGATAACCATATTAAAGCATGCGACGGGATACCAATTACCCAATGGAGTCTGCTTACTTGATGAAAGCGATATTAGGAATGCAGCAGAATCAATAAATCTTCTGACCCTATTTAATATTCTTTTAAATGATTTACTTGAACAAATTAACAAAATTCATGAAGTTGAAAACAGTCCTGCTATAGAGAAAGTCTGTAAATTCATAGAAGAAAATTACCATACAGATATTACCTTAGAAGAAGCAGCCTCACAGTGCAGCTTATCGAGCTTCTACTTCAGTAAACTATTTAAAAAAAGTAAAAAAGTAACTTTTATCGAATTTTTAACAAACCGCCGTATCGAAGAAGCCAGAAAATATCTTTCAAAAACCAATCTTTCTATCAAAGAGATAAGCCAACGTGTTGGATACAATGACCCCAATTACTTTACCAGGGTATTTAAACGGGTAGCTTCTACTTCACCTACCAGCTATCGCAACAATAATATGCTAAAACAGCAATAAAGTTTAGTTTCCTCCACTAAATGAGAATATTCAGAAAATATGAAGCAATAATTTGTAGTAATTAGCAATATATGACAGCGATATATCCAACATTCCATTTTATGATTAATTAACAAAAATTTTATTTTAGGAGTGATCAATGAAAAAAGGAATTCTCGTATTATTACTTGTTTTTTTAGCCGCAGGTTTATGCTGGGGTGCAGCTGCAGAAGAAGCTGATGAATTAATCGTACTACGACTTGCAGAGACACATGGAGCCGATTATCCGACTACTCAGGGAGATTATGAATTTGCCAGACTTGTAGAAGAGAGAACAGACGGAAGAATTAAAATCGAAGTCTACCCTGGTTCACAGCTTGGTGAAGAAAGAGCCGTTATTGAACAGGTTCAGTTTGGAGCAATTGATTTTACCAGAGTAAGTATTTCTCCGCTTGCAGCTTTTGCATCAGATTTTAATGCTCTGCAAATGCCATATCTCTACAGAAGCCCTGCTCACATGTGGGAAGTATTAAACAGCGAAATTGGAGATGAATTTTTAGGAAGTCTTGAACCAGCTGGATTTGTCGGCCTCTCATGGTTTGATTCAGGTGCAAGAAGCTTCTATAACTCTGTTCGTCCTATTAAAACTGTTGCAGACCTTGCTGGTTTAAAAATCAGAGTCCAGGAAAGTGCTTTAATGGTTGGTCTCGTTGAAGCTTTGGGTGCTGTTGCAACACCTATGCCTTTTGGTGAAGTATACTCAGCAATTCAGACAGGAGTTATCGATGGTGCAGAAAACAACTGGCCAAGTTACTACTCAACAAGTCATTATGAAGTTGCCGGTTACTATACCCTTGATGAACACACAAGAGTACCGGAAATAACAATTGCCAGCAAGATAACCATGGATAAGCTCTCAGCAGCAGATCAGGAAATTATCAAACAGGCAGCTAAAGACAGTATGGCTTTCCAGATCAAAGCCTGGGCAGATTATGAAAAAGTTGCAGAAGATGCAGTTGTGGCAAATGGTAATGAAATTTACCGACTTACAGACAACTCAGCATTCCAGGATGCTATGCAGCCTCTCTACGATGCTCTTTCACCAGAACTCCAGAAGGTTGTTGAAAAAGTCAGAGCAGTTGGAAAGTAAACATTTGCTAAGAATCTAAATAATAGACTTGAGAGCTGTAATTATTGCAGCTCTCAATTTTTTATTTGTCAAAAGTCAATTTCTCACATAAACTGAACTAAGCCGCCGATTTGGTTCTGTTAAATTTTAAAATCGGCTCAATTTAAACAGAGAGTTATATATGATGGGTATTAAAAAGAAAATTGCACAAATTATGAATGGGATCCATCTGGGATCCATCTATCTTGCAATGACGCTGCTGGTAGGTATGGCAATTGTAATAATAATAAATGTTTTCATGCGCTATGTCCTTAATTCAGGTCTGCGCTGGGGCGAAGAAGTAGCAAAACTATTCATGGTTTGGTTTACATTCATTGCTATGGCAGTCGGAGTAAAACAGGGTCTTCACATCAGTTTGCATCTGCTGCCAAAGAGACTCCCTGCCTGGTTAAAGACTATTCTTGATTTATTAAAAGATGTCATCACCCTTATTATTGCAGTAGTATTTATGATCTATGGAATTAAATTAGTTCAATTCACAAGCACATCTATAATGCCTGCTACAGAATGGCCTAGTTCGATTCTCTATATGATACTCCCGCTCGCTGCAGTATTAATAGCTTCTGAGGCTCTCATGGATATCTTTAAAATAGAAGACAACCCTGAAACAATTGATTCTTTACTAAATAATAAAGGAGATAAGTAGTGGCTAATTTAGGCGTTGCATCTGCAATTCTTCTCGGACTTTTTGCTGTTCTTTTAATACTAAAAGTACCTATAACATTTTCTCTGACAATATCTTCCATAGCTACAGCTTTCTATCTCAACATACCACTATTGGCAATCGCACAAAGAATGGTACAGGGAGTTAATTCATTCTCTCTCCTTGCTATTCCTTTTTTTATTCTTGCAGGGGAAATGATGAGCCAGGGAGGTATCTCCAGAAGGCTCATTGAATTTTCCAATATTCTTATCGGCAGGGTTCGCGGTGGTTTAGCACAGGTTAATGTTCTTGCCAGTATGTTCTTCGGAGGAATCTCCGGATCAGCAGTTGCTGATGTTTCATCAATTGGTACCATGATGATCCCTATGATGAAGAAAAAGGGATATGATGCTGATTTCTCAGTAGGAATCACCGTTACCAGCGCCTGCCAGGGAGTTATTATACCGCCCAGTCACAATATGATCATTTATGCCATGGCAGCAGGTGGAGTCTCCGTTGGGCGTCTGTTTCTTGGTGGATTTGTTCCGGGAGTAATCCTGGGAGTATCTCTCATGATCATAAGTTTTATCATTGCAACTATACGTAAATACCCAAAGGAACAGCGATACAGTCTCAAGGACTCTCTTCGAACTATTAAAGATGCGGTTCTCGGTCTTTTTACCGCCGTTATAATTATTGGAGGGGTTATTTCAGGAGTTTTTACTGCTACCGAATCTGCTGCAATTGCCTGTCTCTATGCATTTATAATAACTTTTTTTGTATATCGGGAAATTCCAATTAGTAGATTTGTAGGCATACTTTACGCCTCACTAAAAACTCTTGCAATGGTGATGAGTTTAATTGCCGCCGCAAGTGCCTTTGGATGGCTTCTTGCCTATTTGAAAATACCAGCTGCAGCAACTGCAGCTCTGCTAAGCATAACAGAAAATAAGATTCTTCTCCTACTAATGATCAACCTGCTTCTCATTCTTCTCGGCACTATAATGGATATGGCCCCGCTAATCCTAATAACAACGCCTATCCTCTTTCCGGTTGTAGTCGGAACTCTCGGGATGAGCCCCATCCAATTTGGTGTTATGCTTATTCTGAATCTGGGTATTGGATTAACTACTCCACCAGTTGGTTCGGCACTATTTGTAGGTTGTGCTATTGGGCAAATCTCAATTGAAAAAGCAACAAAGGCTATGCTTCCACTCTATTTAATGATGATTATTGTTCTCCTTCTCGTAACTTTTATTCCCAATATCGTTATGTTTGTTCCCAATCTGATAATGGGTCAGGGTGTATAGGTTCATGTTATGATTAACGTAAAATGGGGACTTATAGGATGTGGTGATATTTCCCGAAAGAGAGTAGCTCCCGGCATCAGAGACGCAGCCAACTCAAGTCTGATTGCGGTAAACCGCTTCGACTATGCAAAAGCCAAAAGCTTTGCTAAAGAGTTTGGTGCAGAAAAATGGGTAGCTGACTGGAAAGATCTTATCTCCGATGACACTATTGATGCAGTTTACATAGCAACCCCGGTTCATCTGCATGCCGAACAGACTATTGCAGCAGCTGAAGCAGGAAAGCATGTCCTTTGTGAAAAACCCATGACTATTAACACAGGTGATGCTGATAAGATGATTGATGCCTGCAAAGCCAATAATGTGAAATTGGGAGTTGCATTCTATAGAAATTTATTCCCCTCAATCCATAGAATAAAAAAAATAATTTCTGATCGTGAAATTGGAAAAATTGTCCACATTCAAAGTAACAATTTTGAGAATTTTAACCAAAATCCGGGAGACCCCAGGTATTGGCTCCTGGATAAAAAGAGATCCGGCGGCGGCCCTATGATGGATATGGGATGTCACAGGATAGAAGTGTTTATTAATATTTTGGGTCCAGTACAGCAAACAACCGGATTTAACCATAATATCTTTTTTAATAGAGAGGTCGAGGATTTGTCTATTGCTCATTTTAAGTTTGAAAACGGGGCTGCGGGAATCCTCACCTCTGGCCATGCAGCAAAAGAGTCTCAGGACACCCTAGACATCTACGGTACTGAAGGTTCTATCCATGTTCCGGTATTGAATGCGGGCACCGTAACAATTATTACTGATAAGGGAACGAGAGTAGAGAAATATCCAAATCATCCGAACGTTCATTTGCCATTAATTGAAAACTTCATTGATTCAATTATAAATAATAAAGAACCGGCCGTTACCGGTGAGAAGGGAAGAGAAATTACAAGAATTCTGGATACTATTTACGGACGAAAACCAGGTTTAAAAGCACTATAATGAAAGGTAGCATCCCCCAGGGCAAGCCCTGGACCCAGAACCGCCTTTGGCAGTTCTTTTCCGCCCCAAGGGGCGGGGTATGTTTCCTTGCGTCCTCGGCTCTCGCTCGGAAGTGTAACCATTTTACTGTTTCCACTTCTCTCACTCGTTTGAGAATGAATAAAAATTACTTAAAATCTCCTTTTGGGTCCTAGTTGAATAATCGCTAATGCCTTGACAATTGTGCGTTTTCCCTATATTCAGTAATAGGATATTGACAATGTTTTTTAGCTGAAACTATACAATCAGAAGGATGTTTGCATGTCAGCAATTACAATTCCTCCTCTCTCTTCCGGGCTTGTCAGAGTTCTTATAGATGCCGACACCATTCAGCGCCGTGTTACTGAACTTGCCAGGATAATCACCAACGATTATAAAGATGTTGAAGACCTCGTACTTGTCGGTGTTCTGAAGGGCTCTTTTATCTTATTAAGTGACCTTTCCCGAAAACTCGGAGTAACACACACAGTAGACTTTATCGCACTCTCAAGTTATGGAAACTTGGAAAAATCATCGGGAAATGTCAGGATGATAATGGATGTCAGGGAAAACCTTGCAGGTAAGCATGTTCTCATTATTGAGGACATTCTGGACAGCGGTTACACCCTTGATTATCTGAAAAGAAACTTTGAGTCGAGAAGACCTGCATCCCTTAAAACCGTTGCACTGCTTGATAAACCGGATCGCCGGGTAGTAGAGGTCGAAATAGATTATCTTGGTTTTGAGATACCTGATGTATGGGTTGTCGGTTACGGTCTGGATTATGCGGAAAAATATAGAACCCTGCCCTATATCGCAGAGATGAAACCGGTTTAGCAGCAGAACACTATTCAACCAATGAAACTATTTTAAAAGCTTAGGAGCACCTTATGGATAACAAGCTCTATGTCACTTACAATGAAATTCATAAAGCGGTAAAGGGTCTTGCATTGGAGATCAGTGCATCTGACTTTGATCCGGATGTAATTGTAGCAATCGGGTCAGGCGGATTCATCCCGGCAAGAATTTTAAAAACCTTTATAAACCGCCCGATTTTTGCTGTCGGCATCTCCTATTATGGAATCGACAATAAACCAACCGGTGTTCCTCAAAAAATTCAGTGGATTGATGAGGTTGAGAAAAAACTGACCGGAAAGAAGGTTCTGCTTATAGATGAAGTTGATGATACCAGAGCCACTCTCAGCTATTGTGTAAGAGAACTTCTCAGCCACAACCCTCAGGAAATTGCCGTACTGGTAATTCATAACAAGATTAAAAAGAAAGATGGTGAGTTTCCACCTGAGATTAAACGATATTATCCTGCTGTTGAGATAGAAGATAGATGGATAAAATATCCCTGGGATGCAGAGGATATAGATGATCATGACGTATGTAACATCAAGATGAAGGAGAATATATAATGAGCGTAACAGCAATTGTTGGAGCCCAGTGGGGCGATGAGGGAAAAGGACGTCTGGTTGACTATCTTGCACAGGATGCGGATATGGTTATTCGTTATCAGGGTGGAGATAATGCCGGTCATACAGTCATCAATGAGTTTGGTAAATTTGCCCTGCATATACTTCCTTCAGGAATATTTAATCCGAAAACCGTTTGTTTGGTTGGGGCTGGTACGGTTGTCAATTTCACCACTATGGAAAAAGAGATTGCCGAGGTAGCAGAAGCCGGAGTTGAGATAAAAAAACTCTATATTGATAAAAGAGCGCATCTTATCATGCCTTTCCACTGCCAGCTTGACGGAGCTGAAGAAGCCGGCAAGAAAAAAGGGTGGGCAATCGGTACCACAAAAAGAGGCATTGGACCAGTTTACTCTGATAAAGCTGCACGTGTCGGCATCAGAGCAGTTGATATCCTAAATCCGGAAAGACTAAAAGTTCGTCTTGAGATGCTGCTCCCCAGAAAGAATCGTGAGCTGGCATATTTTAATCTTCCCGAAGTAACCGTTGATGAGATGATGGAGCTTTGTGCTTCCTGGCGGGAAAAATTCGGTGATAGAATTATTGACTCTATCCCTTTATTACGTGATGCGGTACTGGGCGGAAAAAATATTGTGATGGAAGGTCAATTGGGAATCATGCGAGACCTTGATTGGGGTATTTATCCCTATACAACCTCATCCAACCCCACTGCCGGTGGAGTCTGCTCAGGAGCAGGAATTTCTCCAAGAAGAGTTGATAATATTATCGGTATTGTAAAAGTCTACTCCACATCTGTAGGCGGCGGACCTTTTACCGTAGAATTGTTTGATGATATGGGTGATAAGCTGCGCACAGTTGGTGGAGAGTATGGTGCAACAACCGGCCGGCCCAGACGCTGTGGATGGTTTGACGGTGTAGCTGCTGCATACTCCTGCTGGATTAACGGTTTTACCGGAATCGCTTTAACCAAGCTTGATATTCTTGACAGCTTTGACACACTGAAAATCTGTACCGGCTATAAAATAGATGGTGAAATTATTGATTATGTACCGGAAACGTCACTTCAGGAGATTGCTGAACCTGTTTATGAAGAATGGGAAGGCTGGAATTGTGACACAACTGCTGTACGCAAATGGGAAGATCTTCCTGAAAAGGCTAAAGCATATCTGAAACGTATCGAGGAGTTGACCGGAGCACCTATTGAATATGTCTCTGTCGGCCCTGAGCGTAATCAGATTATTATATTATAATAGACAAACTTCACATGCTGGCAGTTGAACAGTTGCCAGCCGATATTAAAATAACACAAACCCGGAGTTTTGCAATGGCAGAAAACATATATCAACATGATACCTTTATATCACCATTTACCTGGAGATACGGAAGTCGTGAAATGCGGATTATCTGGTCTGAAGTACATAAACGCCGCCTGCTCAGAAAAATATGGACCGCCCTTGCCCGTGCGGAGATGAAAGCCGGCATTGTGACAGAAGAACAAGTTCAGGATCTGGAAAAATCGATAAATTCAATAGACATAGCCCGGGCATCAGAAATCGAAGCCGAAATTCATCATGATCTTATGGCCGAAATTAAAACGTATGCAGAACAGTGCCCGGTCGGTGGAAGTATAATCCATCTTGGTGCGACAAGTATGGATGCCCTTGACAATATGGATGCTGTCCGGCTGAAAGAGGCCATGGATATTATCATTGACAAGACTCTGGAGTTGACTGCAATTCTGGCTGAAAAGATACGTGAATTTGCACATGTTCCCTGCATGGCCTTTACCCATATTCAGCCCGCCGAACCCACAACTATCGGGTACCGCCTTGCCCAGTACGGACAGGATCTTGGAGAAGACTTAAGAGAACTCCGAAGAGTTCGTAACTCAATCCGAGGTAAGGGAATGAAAGGGGCTGTCGGAACCAGTGCCTCATATACTGAACTGCTAAAAGGCACAGGGATGAACTCCTCTGATTTGGAAAATATAGTGATGGAAGAGTTGGGTCTTAAAGCCTTCACCGCTACTACGCAGGTATATCCAAGAAAGCAGGATCTGGCTATTGTGAACTCTTTATCCAACCTCGGAGCTTCCCTCTATAAAATGGCTTTTGATATCAGAATACTCCAATCTCCTCCTTTCGGTGAGTGGAGTGAACCTTTTGGTTCAAAGCAGGTAGGATCTTCAGCAATGCCGTTTAAAAGAAATCCGATCCGGTCGGAAAAAATTGATTCTCTGGCACGCTTCCTCTCAACCCTACCGGCAACAGCCTGGAATAATGCTGCTCATACCCTTTTGGAGAGAACTCTCGATGATTCTGCCAACAGACGTGAAATACTGCCTGCTGCATTCCTCACTGCAGATGAAATACTCAAAACAATGAATATGGTTATTTCCGGCGTACGCTTTCATACTGAATCTATCGAACGAAATCTTTCCACCTATGGTGTTTTTGCAGCCACCGAGCGCTTGCTGATGGAACTTGGGCGACGGGGCGGAGATCGTCAGGAGATGCATGAAGTAATACGGGAACACTCACTGGTCGGTTGGGCAGAACTGCAAAAGGGTAAAAAAAACACATTGAGCAAGCTCCTCGCTGGTGATCCAAGAATCACAAAATTTATTCCTGAAAATGATGTTCTGGAACTCCTGGATGCTTCGGAATACATTGGTGATGCCCGGGAGCGTGCACTATTAGTTGCTGAAGAACTTGAATCACTATTAACGGATTGAAGTTTGCAAAGTTAATATTTAAATCTGTGAACTGTGATCTGAATTTATTCCCTTTCCTATTAAACATTGTACAATGCAACAACCTCAGTATATACTATCCCTGAGGTGTTCAGATGAGGAAAATATTTGGTGTCCTGATTACAGCTTTACTGCTCTCTCTCTTCCTTGTTTCCTGTGAATCTTACGAAGTCGTACGGGAGCCGGTAATTGTAGAATCAGTCGAACCTATTGCAGCTCCTGCTGCAGATATTTCGGATTCTACTCCAAGTACAGAAGCGGTTCCAGAGCAAGAACCTGAAGCCGAAACACGTCAATCCGAACCTGAGATTGAAATAGAATTAGCCGTAGAAGAACCAATTGTTGAACCAATTGCCGATGAAACTCCTGTCCTTGAGCCGATTGAAGCTGAAATAGTGGAAGTAGAAATAGAAGAAGAAATCTCTGAACCAGTAATTAAAGAGGTCGCTCCGATAGAGACTCTGGAAACAGAGTTGCCCGTCGAAGAACCTCCAGCAGAAGTTCTTGTCACAGAACCAGCAATCCCGGAAGAAGAACTAGTTGAAACTATTCCTGAATCGGAACCCGAGCCGGAAGTGGTAATGGAAATAATCATTGAGGAACCGGTTATTGAACCAATTGCCGATGAAACTCCTGTCCTTGAGCCGATTGAAGCTGAAATAGTGGAAGTAGAAATAGAAGAAGAAATCTCTGAACCAGTAATTAAAGAGGTCGCTCCGATAGAGACTCTGGAAACAGAGTTGCCCGTCGAAGAACCTCCAGCAGAAGTTCTTGTCACAGAACCAGCAATCCCGGAAGAAGAACTAGTTGAAAATGTTCCTGAATCGCAACCGGAAGATATTGTTATCGAGTTTCCTCTTTCACTACCGGTACTATCAAATGAACGTCATCCTGAAAAAACAACTCCTGATTTAAAAACTACTACACCTGAGACACCAATAGTCACAGAACTTCCGGAAAGTGCAATAATCGAAACTGAAGATGAAATTGTTGAACCGGAAGTATTAGTCGAACCCGAAATAACAGAGATTCCGCCAGAGCCGGAACCTGAATCTGTTCCTGAATCATCAGTTGAACCTGAAGCCAGCCCTGAAGTATCAGAAGAACCAGAAATATCCGAAACACCTGCAGTACATGATGTGTCTGCAGTACCAGAGGTGCCTGTAGTAAAGTATGTCTCTATTTTTGACTCTATAAGAGACAACGAATTGACAGTAACTGAACGTTTTATACTTGATGGAGCAGATCCAAACCAGATTGATGAATTCGGAACTCCACCGCTTTATATTGCTGCCGGAACAGGTAATGAGTTAATGATCAGTCTATTGCTTAAACATGAAGCAGATCCTTCAGTACCAAATGCAGAAGGACAGCTTCCTATACATGCTGCAGCAGAAATTTCTTATGAACTTGCCTCACTCCTAACAGGAAATGGAAGTCTTATATTTTCAGTTAGTGAGCTTGGAATCAATACGCTAGAAAAAGCCCTTTTAGATGGACCAAAAGCTGTTACAGAACTTCTCGGTGAAGATCTTGTAAACACAGCAGATGAATACGGAAACACTCCGCTTCATCTGGCAGCAGAGATGGGCGGTGTTGAGAACGTCAGACAATTGCTTATAAACGGTGCCGATATCAATATTCGCAACAATAATGATCTCCTACCGCTTGATGTTGCTTTTGGATATACCCACAGCGGTAAACATGTACAAGTAGTTGAAGAGCTCATTAAAAACTATTCAGACATCCCGTCAAATCAGACTTTTTATTACGCATTCCAGGCAATATCTAATACCGGTGTTGATTCCCGATTTGAAAATGGAGCAACGGTCCTGCACTATACTGCTCAGTACAACCATCCTGCCCTTATGAGTATGTTTATTAAACGCGGTGCTTATCTGGAAGCACGTGATGAAAACAACAACACGCCGATTCACATAGCTGTAGAGTATGGAAATCTTGAAATTGTTGAACTTCTTATTCATTCCGGGGTAGATGTTGATGTAAGAAATGGATCCAGCAGCACCCCCCTGCACTTAGCGGTAACCCAAAGCGGTAAAAAGGATATTATTGAGTACTTGCTGGACAGTGGTGCTGACATAAACAGCAGAAATATCTTTGGCGACACTGCCCTTCATATATCCGTAGATCCTGAAGTTTCCTCTGAATTTGTTAAGCTGCTCCTACTCAGGAATGCTGACCCAAACAGCTGTGACAAAACAGGGAATACTCCCATCATGCTGGCTCTTGCACGTGATAATCGTGAGGCAGTGGAACTTCTCCTGGCAAACAACGCAGATTTATACGCAAAAAACTATAATAAAATTACTCCGCTCATCCGTGCTCTCATGAAGGGAACAGGTGTAATAAATTGGTTTTATACTCCGGAGATGAATAAAACAATTGATGCATATGGTAATACCCCTCTGCATACAGCAGTAACTAACAGAGCAGAAATTGATGTGGTCGATTTTATCGTTAATGCTGGAGCTGATCTTAATAAAAAGAATTTTCTCGGTGATACCGCACTTCACTCAGCAGTCGAGGTTGATTATGTAGATGCTGCAGCTCTTATGATCGACTATGGAGCCGATCCATTCCTGGCTAATAACCGGGGAAAAGCTCCGGCTGTTTTGGCCTTTGAACGGGGAATTGAATTCACTTCCCGATTAATAACAACTGAAAACCTCTCTATGACTGACATATCCGGAAACACCCCACTTCATTTAGCCGCACAGTGGGACTATCTTGATATCGTTTCAGACCTCATTGAACAGGGTGCAGATGTTAATACTCATAATAAAGAAGGATTTACCCCAATTCATTATGCGGCAAAAAACAACAGTAGTGAAGTATGTCTGATTCTTGCAAATAACAGTGCACTCATAGATGCGCGGGATTCTTATGGGAATACCCCATTACACACCGCTGTATCCTGGGAATCTGTTCAGGCTGCTAAGTTTCTGCTGTTTCGCGGAGCCAATGTTCACTTACGGAATTTAAGCGGAAACACTCCGCTGCATACAGCAGTCTTACAGCGGGATCAGAATAGTGTAAAAATGCTCATAGAATATGGAGCATCTCTTGAATCCAGAGATAATGTGGGAAGGACTCCCCTTCTGCTTGCAACAAGAAAGAATTACTGGGAGTTATCAGAACTTCTCATATCACTTGGAGCAGACTTCAATGCGAGAGATAACCGGGGAAATACACCGCTTCATGAGGCAATCCGGAACAGAAATGAAAAAATATGTACTATTCTAATTGAAGAGGGTGCAGCAATTTTTGCCGAAAATCGGTATGGGGACACCCCTATCAGTCTTGCGTTTACGGCTGGGGTTGATGTTGTGGACTGGTTTATAAAAGGAGATTCTATATCTGCAAGAGATGATAAAGGTAATACTCCAATCCATTCGGCAATCCAGAACAACTCTTCCGGGGATATTATCAATCTGTTGATCAGTAAAGGTGCAGATATAAACAGCAGAAATAATTGGATAAATACACCACTGCATACAGCATTCCTTTCTCTCAATAAAAATGCAGTACTTATCCTCAGTGCGGCCGGAGCTGATATTTTTTCAAGAAATGGCGATGGAAATTCACCTCTTTCCATAGCTTTCTCTGTGGGTACAGATTCATTATCCTGGATTGTTACGGCCGAAAACAAAGATGTTACAGATCAGTATGGAAATACTCCGCTTCATATTGCAGCTTCCTATGGGAACAAAGATGCGGTTATCTATCTTATGTCGATTGGAATTTCATCTGAAATAAAAAATCTGGCAGGCGATACGCCGGCAGATATGGCAAGAAAACAGGATCATCCGGAACTTGCAACGCTGTTGAGGGAAATTGAGTAACCAGGGCAATGATAACAATCTAAGAACAAAACAAAGTTTTGTTCCAATTTTCTGACAATTTGCCTGGATTCATGCTTACATGAATTAGAAGCTTTCAATCTAACTATCTGTAAATATTTATATTATATAGATCAAAAACTTATGACTAAAAGGATAGGTTAATTTATGGCGGATATGCTTGTAAAACTATATGACTTACCAGATTTAAAATCTGAGGCTATGAAAGAAATTGGAGTGATTTTACGTCGACCTTTTTCTTTTGAGAAAAGCATGGTTACAAATTGGGTAAAAAGATGTTTTTCGTCAGGATGGTCGGATGAATGTGAGGTAACTTTTTCAAATCAGCCAATATCTACTTTTATAGCTGTCGCAGAGGGGAAAATTATAGGTTTTGCCTCATATGACGCAACTTGCAGAAATTTCTTCGGACCCACAGGAGTGGAGAAAGATTCTCGGAAAAAAGGGATAGGAGAAGCTCTTCTTCTGCAGGCTTTTATCGCAATGAGAGAGCAGGGTTACGCGTACGGCATAATTGGCGGAGTCGGCCCCGCAGCTTTTTATTCCAGAATAGTCGGAGCCGTTATTATAGAGGGGTCTGAACCGGGCATCTATGGAAATCAGCTGAGAAAACAATGAGGGGAATTACAGCTACTCGTCTGTTTATTTGATGGCACCAGCCGAGAGGCCCTGGATGATGTACTTCTGGAAAAATATAACAATGATTAGCGGTGGTATGATTGAAATCATAGTAGCCGCTGACATGAGGTCCCAGTGTACAAAGTACTGACCTATGAATTCTGTCATTGTAACAGTAAGAGGTTTTGATTTAAGGGTATAGGTCAGGACCAGCGGTGCCGCAAACATGTTCCAAGTATGGAGAAAGGATACAATAGACACTGCGATAAGCCCGGGCATAACCATCTGAATACTTACCAAAAAAATAGTTTGAACCCTTGTACAACCGTCAATTCTTGCGGCATCTTCAATCTCTGCAGGTACAGATTCGAAGTAGCCTTTCATAAACCAGGTTTCGAATGGCAACCGGAATGTAAATGACAGGAGTATCAGCCCAATTTTTGAATCCAGCAAATGCAGATCACTGAACACTGAGAAAAGTCCGATAAGAACAGGCCACGCGGGCAAAGCTATGATACCGATTATGACGTAGAAAAAAAATCTGCTGCCCTTGAATCTCAATCTGGAAAATGCGTATCCCAGAAGAGGGGCAAAGAACATAACAAGAATGGTTGTCGATACAGCAACAATAATTGAATTCCGAATTCCCTTCCTCAGCAGTTCTGTAGCTGCAATTCCACCGCTTCCGCGGAAGCTCTCTCCTGTAACAAGAACTTTCTTGTAAGCTTCCAGAGTAGGTTTTTCCGGAATCCAATGGGGAGGGATCGAGTACAGCTCTGTTCTTTCGGAAATTGATGAAATGAAAATCCAAAGTAGAGGAGCTGCTGACCAAAAGATAATGAGAAATACTAAAACTCCAAGAAAGATACTGTATACCGGTCTTTTTTTCATATTTTGTCCTTCTTGAAACTCATGCGGATGTAAAAAAGAGTCATCACAAACATGAAAAAACCTACCAGATAAGCCATTGCGGAACCACGTCCGAATCTTCCCATTTCGAAAGTTAACTCATAGTTATAGATCATAGGGGTTTTTGTGGATTCACTGAATTCCATCAATGCATATATCCCGTCAAAAACATTAAACGATGCTATTAGCGTGAGTATTACAGCAATTCCACCTATTCGTGACAGGGATGACAGGGTTATATAAAAAAACTGCCTGAAAACACCCGCGCCATCTACCTTTGCAGCTTCATAGAGCTGTTTGGGGACTGACTGAAGTACACCCAGAAATAATATTGTTATGAAAGGAGCATAGCGCCAGACAAAGATAAACACTGCAAGGTTTAAGGCTACAAATGAGTTGTTGAGCCAGAACTGATACTCTTTGATTATTCCAAGCTGATAAAGAAGTCCGTTTAGTGCACCGTAGTCTCCATTAAAGATCCACTTCCATAGATGTCCATTTACCACAGGCGGTAACGCCCAGGGAATTATTACTACAGCTCTGAGAATACCTCTGCCCCTGAATTTTTTGTTCAGAACCAGAGAGATTCCCAGAGAGATCAGCATAACCACTATTGTCGCGACTGCCATGAAATACAGCACTCTAAGTACTGAAGCAATAAAAACCGGATCTTTCAGCACGTAAATATAGTTATCAAGTCCATTGAATTCTATTCTGTTTGGCATTTTGAGATTATATCTCAGCATACTGAACTTAAAAGACTGAAAAGCTGGATAGTAGGCAAAACCCAACAGGAGAAGCAGGGCTGGAGCAAGGATTACATATGCAAGATGCTGTTCATTATCAAGCCACACGGAAATTTTTTTTATCATGTTATGCCCCAGTTTTTAAACAGGGACTCCCAAAGGAGCCCCTGTAGTTCTTTTATCATGTGGTGGAATTACTCGTATTCCTTCTGCAGCGCCCTGGTGAAATCACCTAGATCCTTTATTGCCTGATCTACATCAACTTCTCCTTTGGCAACCCTTATGAGAGAGTTTTTCAATTCTGTCTCAAATTCCGCGAACCATGGAGTACTGTAGGGCAGAGGAATAACATACTTTGCCTGTTCGGACATGGCATCCCATCCGTCAATCTTTCCCTGGGCACCCAGATCGGCAAATACTTGTTTGTTGGCCGGAAACATACCGTTTCCTTCATAGCCGAAAAGCTGGGGTTCTTCAGAAACCATGAATTCTATGAAGCTCAGAGCAGCCTGGGGATATTCGCTGTAGCTGGAAATAGCAAGACCTGCCGGGAGAGACCAGGTGAAATGCTGTTCCGGAAGCAATAGATAGTCGGCATTGGGCGCGGTTTTTGATTTTTCAGGATTATTGGCAATAGCCAGAGATCCCTGCCATGCCTGATGAAAAGCTGCTTGTCCTGCCCAGAAAGAGGGGTGCGCGTTGGGTGATGTAAGTCTTTCGGGTGAAATCATTCCCATCTCAAACCACTTAATGAGTCTTTTGTATGCATCATAAGCGGGGTCTGCCGGGTCATCAAAAGTGGGATTGCCGTCTTTATCAAACAGGGTAGATCCTGATGAAAGGGAAATCAGGTACCATGACCAATGTCTTACAGCAATTGCCAAAGGATATTCATATATTCCCTCATTTTTCAGTTTGAGAGAGATGTCCTCGAAATCCTGCCATGTTTTTATTGCATCAGCGGATGTCCCAATTTTTTCAAGAGCTGATTTGTCATAATCAATCATTACCATCTGCTGGTATATTGGGACCGCATAGGTGTCCCCATCCATCTGGAAAAAGTTTTTTCCCGCTACCTTGTTAAAAACAGAATCCGGAACAATACTATCAAGTTCCGCAAGAATCCCGGAGTTGCCGAATGTGCCGAAATGACTTATACCTACAAAGATGATGTCTGCAGGATTAACTTTTCCTGCAGCAGCCTGCATTACCTTTGTTTTAAGATCCGCGTCCTTCAGTGTCGAAACTTCCACTTTGATTCCGGATTGGGCTTCAAACTTAGCCAGAAGTTCTTCCGATGGTGCTCCCCATGAGGGTGTAATGTAGATTAGTTTATCGGGTTTTGCTTCTTCCTGTGCTGCATCTTGTTTTCCAGCTGCAAATGCGGATACGGTGATAATCAGAATAATTAATACTAAAAAGAGCTTTTTCATTGCTTACCTCCTGCGTAATAACTCAATTATAAAATGGCTCCGCCTGTCTGTCAATAAAAAAATATTTTATTTTTTATTATTGGTGATGAAATTTTATTTCAAAACATTTTGACAAAAGTAAGGTTTTTATGCATAATGAGTATATGAGAAAAAATAAAGCAATAGGACTCATGTCCGGTACTTCAGTAGACTCTATAGACGCGGCTGTTGTTGATATTGAGGAATCAGATAACTCTGTTTCTGTAAAACAGATAACAGGAATCGCCTTTTCAATACCCCGGGCTGTCAGAAGTTCTATTTTTGCACTATTTGAGGACAGTAAGGGGTCTTTAAGAAATCTCGTTATTATGAATACGGTGCTAGGAGAACTCTTCGCGGAAGCGACAGAACATCTTCTCAGATGTACCAGTCTTGAGCCTGAAGATATTACAGTGATAGGATCTCATGGCCAGACTATATATCATCTATCTGAAAAGGTGGAATGCTGCGGCCGGGGGGTAAGGGGTTCCCTTCAGATAGGAGAGGGTTCTATTATTGCCAGGAAAACAGGGATTCCAACAGTAACCGATTTTAGGCCTGGTGATATCGCGGCCGGAGGTTCCGGGGCTCCTTTGGTACCTTTCTTTGACCTGATTTTGTCGAAGGAGATGGGGTATAACACTGCTTTTCAGAATATCGGGGGTATTGGGAATGTTACTTTTATAGAAAAACAAGGCGGCAGGCCGATTGCTTTCGATACAGGGCCGGGAAACATGATTGTCGATTACCTTGCATCTGAATATTCCGGTGGACAGCTGCAATATGATAAAGATGGGAAAATCGGTAGAGAAGGAAGGGTAAGGGAAGATCTTCTAGGTGAGTGGATGCACCATCCTTTCTTCCTAAAACCACCACCCAGGTCTACAGGCAGAGAGGAATTCGGCTCTGAGTTTTTCAATACCTATCTGAAAGGGGTAGAGATAAACAGCGATCTTGTTAGGACTGCCGAGGAATTTACTGTCAGGACTATTGTTGGTTCGTATAGAAAACATCTGTCCGGAAAGCCTTCGACACTGATAGTAACCGGCGGGGGAGCTCACAATCCAGTAATCATGAACTCCCTCAAAAAAGAGCTGAAAGAGTGCAGGATACTTACCGGGGACGAGGCGGGGATAAGCACTGATTATAAGGAAGCAGCAGCTTTTGCGCTTCTTGGATATTTTGCCTATCGAAAACGGGTCAATAATGTACCCGACGCGACAGGCGCGGAAGGCGAAGCTGTGATGGGAAAACTGTCACTTCCCTGAAAATCTTATGAATAAACAGGAGAATAAAATGGATCATCTTGCAAGCCTGACCACCGAGCAGTCAAATCCAAGATCACAGGATATAGATACAAAGAGTACATTTGAGATTCTGGAAATAATAAACAGTGAGGATATGGTTATCCCACGGGTAATTGAAGGTGTTCTCGATAATATTGCCGCAATTGTGGACGCGGCAGTTCACTCCTTCAGAAACGGTGGCAAGCTCTTCTATGTTGGGGCCGGTACCTCAGGAAGACTTGGCGTACTCGATGCGTCAGAATGTCCTCCCACCTTTGGGACTGATCCTGAAATGATTCAGGGAATAATTGCCGGAGGAAGGGAAGCTCTTACTACGGCTGTAGAATGGGCTGAGGATAATGAGGATGAGGGCAGAAAAGCTTTGACTGAAAAAGGAATATGTGAAAAGGATATTGTAATTGGGATAACGGCCAGCGGCCAGGCTCCATTTGTAATTGGTGCCATGAAACAGGGCAGAGAAGCCGGCGCTGTAGTTTGTGCAATAAGCAGCAACAGTAATTCAAGGACTTTTGCTTATGCTGATCATAAAATCTGTATCGATGTGGGTCCGGAGATTATTACGGGATCGACCCGTATGAAGTCGGGAACAGCTCAGAAACTCGTGTTGAACATGATAACCACAGCCTCAATGATTCGTCTTGGAAAGGTGTTTAATAACCTTATGGTTGATCTTGTTCCCGTAAACAGCAAACTTGTCAACCGTTCAAAAAGGTTGATCATGCAGATCTGCAACTGTGACGAAAAGACTGCAGCAAAGGCTTTCAAGGACTGTGGGAAAAAGCCTAAGACAGCGATTGTGTCTCTTCTTCTGGATGTCCCGGCAGAAAAAGCAAGGACTCTCCTGAAAAATAACGATGAACACATTGGCCTCGTTTTAAGGAACTTTCATTAGGCTATGAAGATTTTTGTACTCATAAAGCAGGTTCCCGAGACTGATGGGTTGGTACTGGATGAAGAAACGGGAGCTGTAAAAAGAGACGGTGTTGAATCGATTGTAAATCCCCTCGACCTGTATGCCCTTGAGTCAGCTTCCAAATTCAAAGAAAAATATGAAAACTGTGAAATAACGGCAATTTCCATGGGTCCCTCCGGGGCTGAGCGGGCACTCAGAGAAGCCTTGTCCATGGGGGCTGATAAGGCTGTTCTCCTGTCTGACAGAGCCTTTGCAGGCTCTGATACATTTTCAACATCATATATCCTGAGTAAGGGGATTGAATCCCTCGGCTTACCGGAACTCATAGTTTGTGGGGAAAAGGCAACAGATGGGGACACATCCCAGGTGGGGCCGAGAACCGCTTCTTTTTTGAATCTACCGGTTGTATCTTTTGTCTCAAAGATTACCGTCTCCGGAAGCAAATTGATTCTGGAGAGAATGGTTGAATCAGGGGTGGAAAAGATAGGGGCAGGATTTCCCTTGCTGATTACAGTAGTAAAGGCTATCGGGGAACCCAGGCTCCCTACTCTTTTCGGAAAAAGAAAGGCCAGGGAAGCTGGAATCCCTGTTGTTGGAGTGGAGAGTCTGGAGCTGGATAGAAACCTTATTGGAACAGGGGGATCTCCCACAAGGGTGTATAAAATCCATTCGCCTAATATATTCAGAAAGCCGGTAATTGTAAACGCCAGGAATGATGATGAGATCGAAACAGCGGTTGAACTGATAATAGATTTTCTTCGTTCGAAAGGGCTTATCCCGGCTGGAGGCAGAGAGTGAGCATACGGAGAATATGGGTTCTTGGGGAAACCGGGGACATGAGAATAAAGAAGGTTTCCTTTGAACTTATCGCATGGGCAGCTTCTCTGGGAGATAGAGAGAGGACTGAAGTTTCCGTTGTTCTTCCCGGAGAGGTGGACAATCCGGAGGAACTTTGTTTTTATGGGGCCGACCGGGTACTTCACCTCAATTATCCCGAGCTAAACCATTTTTCTCCGATCCCCTGGAGCAACGCTGTCTCCTTTCTGCTAAACGGTACAAGGCCGGATGTTTTCCTGGCTGCGGCAATGACTACGGGCAAAACACTCATGCCCTATGTTGCCGCGAAGCATGAACTTGGACTGACAGCAGACTGTACAAGTCTTGAGTTTGATATGAAGAGCGGCATACTTCTGCAGACACGTCCCGCTGCAGGGGGTAATATAATGGCTACAATAAAAACGATTAAGGGTCTTCCCCAAATGTCTACTCTACGGCCTAATTCGATCAGGATACTCGAACGGGATGAGAGTAGATGTGTATCTGTGGAAGAGATTGCAGTTTCCGAAAACCTGATGGTCCCAAAGCTTGAGTATCTTGGGTTTGAACCCTACAACAAGGATGAAAAAGATATCCAGGAAGCGGTTTCCATCGTCGCGGGCGGGAAAGGGATGAAAAAGAAAGACAATTTTCAGCTCCTCGAGAATCTTGCGGTTGTACTTGGCGCCCAGATAGGTGCTTCAAGGGAAGCTGTCGACAAGGGATGGGTCCCTTATCCTGAACAGATAGGATTGAGTGGAAAAACCGTTACCCCGGATCTTTATATTGCCGCAGGCATATCCGGGGCAATCCAGCATCTTGCGGGGATGCACACGGCCGGCACGATCATATCTATCAACGAGGATCCTGATGCCCAAATTTTCAATATATCCGATTATGGCCTTGTCGGGGATCTTTTCAGAATACTCCCTGTGCTGACAGACCGGTTGAGATCAGCCGTCCCGGAGAAGGAATAGACTGATGAACATGATGAACCAGACCTATCAGAAAGTTTCCGCCGGAATTATTGAGAGGCTTGTTGATATTTGCGGCAAGAGAAACGTTTATACCGGCGAAGAGAAAATGGAAGCCTACTCTCATGACGAAGTAGCGGAATCTAAATACTTCAGAATGCCGGGGGTCGTAACCAATACGATAAATGATGTCCTGAAAGAAGATGGGTTATGGTTCGCGGGATATCCCATGAGTCTCGAAACATGTTTTATTGGTGGGAATGTCGCGGATAACAAAACGACAATTGAGAGGATCTGGAATATCCGCAGGAATATTGCCGAAGCCTTCAAGGTGAAGAGCTCTCATCAGAGTCTGGAGGATATTGTTGTACCCACCGCTGCCATACCTTCATTCATGGATGAACTACAGCTTCTGATAAAAAAGTATGATATTCCTGTTCCCTGTTATGGACACGCGGGTGACGGAAATCTTCACGCTACTGTTGTAAAGCCTGGCGGGATGTCCCCTTCTGACTGGGAAGAGAAGCTTCCCCTGCTTCTGGAAGATATCTACAAGATTACCGCCTCTCTGGGATGGGTCATATCCGGGGAACACGGAATTGGGTCAAAACGGAAAAACTTTATTGGAATAAATCTCTCTCCCGATGAAATAGCCCTTATGAAAAGACTCAAAAAGGCTTTTGACCCCAACTGGATCCTGAATCCCGGAAAGATATTCCCGGATGAGGACTGACGGTATGATCGACTCGATTATTGATGATGAATTGAAAATGGGAACTTTTCCGGGAATTGTTATTCTTGTCAGAAAAGAAGGACACATTGTACTTTCTATGGCTAAGGGACAAAGGCAGATATACCCGGATTCTGAAGAAATGACATTCGATACAGTTTTTGATCTTGCTTCTCTGACAAAGCCCCTGGCTACGACTGTAACCGCCCTTTCTATCCTGGAAAAAGAGAAATTATCTCCCTTGAGTGAAGCTGGAAAATTTATTCCTGAACTTGCAAAAGGAACAGCTTCTATTACTCTTCATCAGCTTTTTACCCACACTTCCGGACTTCCGCCTGTACCGGAAATCTTTAGGCTTTTCCCGGTAGAAGATGATATTGATCAGGAAAAATCCTTGAGTCATCTTTATTCAATTACTCCAACAGTAAAGCCTGGAGTTCGGGTCATATACAGTTGTACAGGGTATATCCTTCTTACCCAAATCCTGAAAAGGATAACCGGAAGTGATCTTCCCGAACTATTTACGAGACTTATTACGGTTCCTGGGACAATCGATAGTCTTATGTTCAATCCCCCCGCGGGAACAGGAAATATCGCCCCTACCGAATATTGTTCCTGGCGAAAGAGATGGCTTAAGGGGGAGGTTCATGACGAGAATTCATACTGCCTGGAGGGGGCGGGAGGTAATGCCGGACTATTTGGGACTGCTTCCGGTGTACTGGAAATACTCAGTCTGTTTAGGGATGACGGGGTTCTGAATAACAATCAAGTCCTCTCAAAGAAGAGTGTGAGGCTGATGACTTCTAATCAAACCCCCGGCCTTTCGCCAAAAAGGGCATATGGATTTCTGATGCAGGATGAGGGGGTCATGGCTGGACCTGCCTTTAGTCCGGAGGCTTTCGGTCATACAGGTTTTACCGGCACAAGTGTCTGGATCGATCCGGATAGAAAACTTGAGTTTGTGATTTTCACTAACAGGGTTCACCTTGGAAGGAATACAAACAGCGATAAGATCAAATCCTTCAGGGAAAGGATACATACCGCCCTTGTCCGGGAACTTTGCTAAACCGCGCTGACTTTACTTAGTGAATCTCTTAATTGCCCTTACCTTTCTGGTTCTATCCAGATACTTTTTTATTTCCGGATATTCAATGCTGCCCACACCGGTAAAAAGGATATCAATGACATTCAATTGAGCAATACGTGAGCCGCGGGCCCCGCTTCTCATACTTGTTTCGGGGGAGGATATAAACAATTTGATGTCCGCTTTTTCGCTTAAAGTATTATTTCCGAATTTTGTGATTGAAATTGTTGTGGCACCTGTCGTTTTTGCAATTTTTATAGTCTCAACCATATCTCTTGTCTCTCCTGAATAGGAGATAAATACCGCTACATCCACCATTGAAAGGTTCGCCGCGGCGGTTGCCTGAAGATGAGTGTCCGCGTAGGCCATTGAATATCTGTTGATCCTCATAAATTTCTGCTGGGCATCAAGAGCAATGATTCCTGATGCTCCTACACCATAGAAATCGATTCGTTTTGACATATGCAGGACATCTACAGCCCTTTTAATCTCCTTCGGATCCAGAACAAGGAGGGTATCAGTTATCGATTTTTTATTATTGTGAGAAACATTCTTGATTATCGTATCGAGATTATCTCCGACCCGAATATCTGTATATATCTCTTCATTTTCCTTTGTCGATGAGATGTCGGAAGCCATCTTGATTGCAAATTCCCTGTATCCCTCAAATCTCAGGGTTTTACAGAAACGGATAACAGCCGCATTGCTGGTGTTGCACCTTTCCGCGAGTTCTCCAACAGAAAGTCCAACGGATTCCTCTGGAAAATTGAGTATATAACTGGCAACCTTTTTTTCTGATGGTTTTAAATCGTTTAATGCTTCTTTAACTTTTAAAAGACATCCGTTCATTTAACAGTCTCCGTATTAGATTTTATGAATAGTTTTTGCAATATTTCTTTCTGCTGGCTGCTACTATATCCAAATGAGCAAATTGCATTTTCAATACCCCTGATATCTGCATCATAGGGGTTCCTTAGCGCGATCAGCACAAGATCATCAGAAAGCCTGGCTAGCTTCTCTATGAACTCTACCTGTGAGAGTGCAAGGTGTGCGTTTTCTGTAAAGATGATATTTCGTTTCCCTGCCGCAGTCTTTAACAGGGAAGCTGATTCTTCTTTAGAAATTTCCCTGCTGTAAACAGTTATAGGACACTTCAGGAACTCTCCGGTTCTGGTCACAGCCATGTGTATTCCCTGCAGGGTGTCTTCCACCAGTACAAGCCTGGCTGCTTTAACCGCAAAAATATTGTCAACCCTGTTTAAGGGGATAAGATTGCTCCTGTTTTTCCGTATTCTTACCGATTCTGAGGATATTCTGTCCATTTCAACCCTGTTGTCCTCAAATTCCAAACGGATATCAGCAGGGGGTTCTGTTTCTTTACGCTGCCTGAACAGATTTTCAATCCTGCCCGCGGCCCCGGAGATTCTTTCCGCGAGCTTATCGTTTTCGACAATCTTCCCATCCAGAAACTTCCTGACTTGTATCTGTTTTTCCGTATTATCACAGAAAGAGATCATGTCCATCCCCGCTTCCAGTGTTTTTAATGCGATTTCTTCAGGGGGATAGAAATTGGACACTCCCCCCATATTGAGATCATCTGCAATAAGAACTCCTTCATACTTTAATTCATCCCGGATCATATCTGTAAGGACTTCCCTGGAAACAGTTATAGGCTCCTTTGAAGTCTGGATTGCAGGTACATGGATATGTGTAGGCATCCAGCTTGGAGAATTAATAGCAAGAAAGGGCGCAAGTTCAGTCCGGTATATCTCATCCCTGGAAATATTGAGAATGGGCATATCCAGATGAGGATCGGTAACAACTCTTCCGATTCCGGGAAAGTGTTTCAGGCATGTTATGATCCCGCTCTCCCTCAAGCCTGCTGTAAACTTCGAAGCATACTCAATTACAGTATCCTTGTCCCTGGAAAAACTCCGAATACCGATACCCGGGTTCTGAGAATTATTGTTGATATCGACCACCGGCGCAAGGTTCCAGTCAATACCGACTGCCTTCATTTCTGATCCGAGTATTATTCCTGCTCTGTATGCATTGTTCGGATTCTCTGTAGATGCCAACGCCATGGCGCTGGGTGAAACAGTAAATCCCTTTGTAAGTCTTGTGACTATTCCTCCCTCCTGATCAATTGCTATGAGTGGTTTATAGCCAAGGAAGTCTGTAATTCCCCTGATAAAAGCTACAACCTGCTCTCTATCTTTTATATTTCGCCCAAACAGAATGACTGATCCCGGCCGTACTACCTCAAGCACTCTTTTCGCCGGATCATTAATTTCCGAGGAGGGTAATCCAATCATGAAAATTTTTCCGGTCAGCTCCTTCAAATCCATTTTGGTATTGTAACATGAACATACGCATGTTACAATATATATTTTTATAGATGGTAATTTGTTTTGAAATATATTTTTATAAGCTTTTTGTGTTCTGTTATTTCTGATCTGATCGATTCAGCTTCCTGTAAAAAAAACCATACTCTTTCAACAGCTGTTTCATGGGATCATTGTGCCTGAAATCCCCAGTCCCGGAGCTTCAGGCAGCGTTATTACAGTACCATGATATTCGGTACCACCTTTTTCCTTTTTCTCGCTGCAGAGAAGGGGCACATCAAGATCCACCTCCCGGACTACTGCTCTCGCCGCTGCCAAATGAGCAGCGGCGGTCAAGCCTGCATGGCTCTCCATCATTGATCCAACCATACAGAAAAGACCGGCTGTTTCTGCAATATCCGCTATTTTAACCGCATTGTAGATCCCCCCGGACTTCATAAGTTTGATGTTTATTCCGTCAGCCGCTCCCATATTAACGATCCTCAGAGCATCCGCAGGGGAAAAAACACTTTCGTCTGCTATCACCGGAACCGTCACCCTCTCTCTGACATAACGCATTCCTTCAAAATCATCCGCACCAACAGGCTGTTCTACAAAATCGAGCCCGATACCCTCATTCTGCATGAGGTTTACAATCTCTACCGCTTCTTTCGGTTTCCATCCCTGGTTTGCATCAATTCTGAGCCTTACATCCGAGCCTGCCGCTTCCCGGACAGCCTTAATTCTGGCTAAATCCATTTCGGTATTTCCGCCGACCTTGATTTTTAGTATTTTTACTCCCTGACGCACTGCTTCCATGCTCTCTTCTGCCATCTCCTCAGGTGAATTAAGGCTGATAGTAAGATCTGTAACAAGGGTGTTTCTGAATCCCCCCAGAAGCCTGTAGACCGGTGCTGAATAGAACTTTCCATACAGATCGTAAATGGCCATATCCACTGCAGCTTTCGCGGAAGTGTTTCCGGCCATGGAGCCGTTGATTTTCTGCATTATTATTTCCAGGTTTCTGATATCGAGTCCTACTATCCTGTCTATGATAAACTGTATACCTTCTGTTATAGAACCAGCTGTATCCCCTGTTATCACAGCAGTCGGGGCGGCGCCGCCGTACCCGGTTTTATCGGAGTCAGTGGTAATCTCGATCAGAATATTCTCAATGGATTCGAGGGTTCTCAAGGCAGTCTTGAATGGTCTTTTCAGACCTGTTGACATCCGACTAATTTTTACTCCTGTTATCAGCATAAATTCTATGTAATTCCTTTCTGTTGGTTTTTCCAGTCTGATCTGATCCTCATAAGGTTGGCGGTGTCTGATAATTCTGAAATTGTCTTGACTGCACCGGTGTTCTCTACCAAGTGATTATAGTGATTATAGTGATTATAGTGATTATGATCATACCACCGGTGCCAGGTTCCAGTCAATGCCAGCTGCCCTGTACGCATTGTCCGGATTCTTTGTAGATGCCAGCGCCATGGCACCGGGTGAAACAGTAAATCCTTCCGTAAGTCTTCAATTGCCCTGATAAAACCTACAACCTGCTCTCTATCTTTTATATTTCGCCCAAACAGAATGACTGATCCCGGCTGTACTACCTCAAGCACTCTTTTCGCCGGATCATCAATTTCCGGGGAGGGTAATCCAATCATGAAAACTTTTCCGCTCAGCTCATCTAAATCCATTTTGGTATTTTAACATGAACATAAATGTGTTACATATATATATTTTTATAAGCTTTTTGTGTTCTGTTATTTCTGATTTGATCCTCGTAAGTTTGGCGATATCTGATAATTCTGAAACTGCCTTGACAGCACCGATGTTCTCTACCTTGCGAATTTCTCAACTATGCTAAATCCGCTTTTTATGAGAAGGTAGTATACAATCATTCTCGGGATCCGTGAAAAACAGGCAATAAATACCTTTTTTGATGGTACTTCCAACAATCCGGCAATCCAGCAAATAGTGGAAAAAGGAATCGGAGTAAAACCGGCTATAACTACTGCCCAGGCTCCATATCGGTTGATTAATGACTCTCCCCGTTTTCTGTAAGAACTTGTCACCCTTTGCACATAGCGGAAGTGATTAAAACTTCTTGCTATCCAGTATCCCAAATATCCTCCAAGAATTGATGCTGCTGACATTACAGATAAAAGTAAATAGGGATCCCACTCCATAGCAAATGGAAAAACGACATCGGCAGTAGTCGGGATAATAATGGCATCAACAACAAAGATATAAATTGCTACACCACTATACCCAAGCTCCCTTCCAAGCCATATACCGATTTTTGCCAACTGTTCACGGAAAAGCAGGCCGAGGATACCATATATAACCAATATAGCTGCGGCTAATAGGAATGTTTTAATAATGAGAGATTTCCACTGCAGCGGTTGGTCAATAATATCTTGTTTAGAATCCTTTTGTTCCATGCTCTTATATTTCTCCATGCAGGTAAGCTACCCGCTCCTCTTCAGGGAATTTCTCAATAGCGTATCGAAGCATCGTGCGGGGCATAGATTTATACCGGGTATCAAGGTAATCCCGTTCGGCCTGAGGATCTCTATTTCCTACCTCTCTCAGCATCCACCCTACTGCTTTATGGATAAGGTCATGAGGATGATCAAAGAGGATATCTGCAATCTTAAGTGTGGTAGTATAATCCTGCTGCCTGATAAAATAGTAGGTCGTTATTATGGCTATTCGCTGATGCCAGAGATTGTCAGCAGTTGCCAGCTCTACTAATTTTGTCCGATCTCTTCCGTAAAACCAGGGGCCCAGTATTTTGGGACAGGTAACATCGACAAGATCCCAGTTATTAATCCAGTCCATATGGGTTACATAGAAATCAACATAGGGTTTTGGATCTGATCTCCCCGATCGGCTTTCAGCACCTGCAACAAGCATGAGTAGTGCTGTCATTCGGTGATCATGTACTTCAGACATGATCAATATACTCAACTGATCCAAAGGACAGTCACGAAAATTGAGTCGCGCAATTTTTCTCTGTTCAGGGATTGTGATGCCGAGAAATCTATCATCTTCCCCATATTGTCCGGGACCGGTTTTAAAAAACCTCTCCAACTGTTTAGCTTTTTCAGGGTTGGCCAGAGCTTCCAGTTCACTCATTATAGTTTCAGCAAGTACCATGAACACTCCTTCTGTGATGCTATTCCTGCCCTACAAGTTTTACAAATTCTGCCAAAAATCTATCTATCCCACCACCATCCATGCTGCTCCCTTTTCCTTGCCAAACAGGAGGTTTCCCTCCGCCTTTTGCATCTATTAAAGGAAACAGGATTTTTCTCACAGCAGGAAAATCCACAAGGTTTTCCCGATTTGCTGCAATAGACCAAATTAAATCAGTTTCATCAAGTTTCTGGATTCCACAGAAAACCAGAGGTTTGTCTGTGGGAAGATTCTTTACGGCGTTTTTCAAAAAACCAGGTCGCTCGGTACTGAAATCACCGATAATAACAGGAATATTGTTGTAACTAACAGCCTGAGACGCCAATTCTGTCATTTTCAGACGGACAACCGTGGTTTCAAGTTCCAAAACGATTTGCTGGGCAATTCTGAGCTGCTCTGCTTTAGCAATAGCAGAGGCAACTATACTGTTCTGCGGTGAGGAGTAGAGTTCCGACAGTTTCTTTACTATTTCTGTTTTTTCCCGATAATCCTGAAGTGCCCTATCTCCGACCTTCCAAATGAGACGAGCATGCCCGCGAATTTTCTCCAGCCCTATCCACGAAACCAGACGTACTTCACTGCTATCGGAAATATGCATGCCGCCGCAGGCAACAATATCATACGCTCCAACCTGTACCAGTCTAACATCCCCGGAAACTTTTGGAGCCCTTCGCAGATTCATTTTTCCAGCTTCTACATCGTCTACAGTAAAAATAGTGATGGGAATATTCTGGGTAATAATCCGGTTTGTCTCATTTTCTACAGCAAGTATCTCCTCTTCACTTATCTCTTCCCGATCGGTCTCGATAGTAAGATACTCTTCTCCCTGATGCACAGATACGGTAGCAATTGCACATAAAGAGTGCATTACTCCTGATAAAATATGCTGACCTGTGTGCTGCTGCATATAATCATACCGTCGATCCCAGTCAAGTGTACAATCAACAACATCACCTGGCTGAAATTCAGGGAATTTCTCTGTGATATGATATATATATACGTCTTTTTTTCTGGTATCGATTATCCTGGCGCTCCCAATAAATCCGGTATCACCCGGTTGTCCGCCCCCTTCAGGGTAGAAAATGGTATGGCTCAAAACAATCCCATAATTATTTTTCAGCTGAACCACTTTTTGGATAGTAACTGAATCTACTCTTTTGTACTGATCGTTATAATATGTTTGTTCTGTCATGGGATCATTGTACGGGGTTTTAGAATGGGGAGCAAGCAGAAATATAATTGATGGACTTTCAACTATCATTACATGATTTTTTTGTCTATTGATGTTGTTATTTTGCATAAACTTAGCTATCTTCTAATTATACTATTTTGATCAATAAAATGGAGATATATACATGGCACGAATTCGTTCAGCTTTAGAAATAGCCCTTGAGAGAACTGAATCAGTAGCAGGAGATCCTGAAAAAATCAGGAACAGTGAACTCATAAAAACTGGTAAAAGATTAATGGGCACCTTTTTATTTGAGCATGATTCGACCGCGGAATCACTTGCAGAAAAGTTGAACGCTATTCCGGAGGCTGATCGGACACTTGTCAGAAAGCATATGATTGAAACTCTTATGTTAAACATCTCCTTACCACAGGATGAATTGTATGTTATGGCTCTTGGGAAGTTAAAAAGCGCTTCAGAACTTCTTGCCCCTAATACCGAAATCAATACGGAAGTTGCTGAGGAAACTGTCCCGGAATCTAATCCTGTAACACAGCTTTTCATACAACTTGATCAACTGTACCTTCAATACCTGCAGTCCCGTGAACAATTATTGGAAATGGCAAAACAGCAGTATGCTCCTCATTTAAAACAGAAAGAAGAACAACTGTCCCGCCAAACAGGTAAACAGGTGAATCTACAACCGGAACAGGATCCTGATTTTATTAAATTCCTGGAAGCAAACTATCAGAAGCTGGAAGAGAAATTCCAGGAAGCTATTCAGGGATTACGCGATCAATTGAGAACGTTGCTCGGGTAATAACCAAAAATCCTCAATCTTTTTCTCAATAAACAGAGTAATTAACCCCATTCTAATAGTGTTAATTACCATTTATGTAATTTTTTCACAAATATTAATTTTTATTTATTTTCTCCCTTGACAAATCTCCATTTCTGTTTTACATTATTAGTGTATTAGTTGATTAGTACACTAGCAAATTAGAAAACCATTTATAGGGAAATGGTAAAAGCAAAGGAGCAAAATATGATAAAACTTAAAGATGTTTCGTTTGACTACAGCAAAACAAAACTGTTTAACGAACTGACGATCGATATACCAGGGGGCAATATTTATGGCCTGCTTGGTATGAATGGAGCCGGTAAAACCACCCTTCTGAAAATTATATCCGGCCAACTCTATATTAAAAGCGGCGAAGCTGATGTTCTTGGGCATAATCCACAAAAACGTAATTCCAAAATGCTGGAGCAGATTTTCTACTTACCGGAAGAGTTCTATCTACCGAATATAGAACTAAAAGAGTACTTACTTATTAATGTACCGTTTTACCCGGGATTTGATAAAGTCGCATTTGATCGATACACCAAAGCATTCGACCTCGACTTCAGCAAAAAACTGAGTGAGTTCTCCTATGGGCAGAAAAAGAAATTCCTGCTCTCTTTTGGACTTGCTTCCAACACTTCATTGCTGATCCTTGATGAACCGACTAACGGCCTGGATATCCCATCAAAAAGCCAGTTCAGAAGGACTCTGGCATCAGCAATGACTGCTAACCGCACCTTCATCATATCTACACACCAGGTACGGGACATGGAAAATCTTATTGATCCGATTATTATCCTGAATGAAGGAAAAGTAGTTTTTAACAACTCTTTGAATGAAGTAACTTCCGCACTTACACTCTCCTTAACTCCAACCGAGCCGGAAAACACAGAGTGTGTGTTTAAGGAAAAGGTTCCCGGGGGATGGTCAGCTCTCAAAATGAGAAATGATGAAGATCCGGAGACTAACGTTGACCTGGAGACACTCTTCAACGCTGTCGTCGCAAATCCTGCAGCAATCACAAATCTTATGAATAAAGGAGTATAAGATGAAACTATTATACTTATTAAGAAAAGATATACTGGAAAGCCGTAAGGGAATGCTAATATATGCACTAACCCTTTTCATGCTCATGCTTCTGCCAAGCATCCTTACAATGATATTTGGCGGATCTTCATACTCTGAACTGGCAACATACTATAGTAATTATTTTGTCAGTTTCCTTTTTGTCGGAGGGTTTATTATCACAAGCCTCTCTTTCCGTGAAGACATGTATGGAAAATCAACCCAGCACAACTGGCTCATGCTCCCTGCATCACCACTAGAGAAACTTTCAGTTAAGGTTATCTTCTCGGCAATTCTCTACCCCATATTACTGCTGCTTTTTATATCAGCATCGTCACTGATCATAGAGGGAGTGAATACCCTGTTCTTTGGAAAGCACTACCTGGTTTTTAACCCTGTACAGCCTTTCTATTGGAAAATGATCCTTATCTATATCGTCACCCAATCAATCTTTCTCATGGGAGCTGCCTACTTCAGGAAAGCCTCCTTTGTTAAGACCATACTGATGTCAAACTTATTAAGCCTTGTCATCGGATTAATCAGCCTTCTGGTAGTAAGAATTATTTTCAATAAATATTTTGATGGAATGTCCATTGATAATGTTTTAATTGGAAACAATTTTGAAATCAGATTCAGCTCCCCTGAATCCATTGACAGTATAGTTGAATTCAGAGTTTTCGAGACTCTCGGCAAGGTTCTGTTCTGGGTCTTTGTTGCTCCTTTCTGCTGGGTAGTCAGCTACTTCAGAGTTCGGGAGGTACAGGCAAATGATGCAGTTTAAAGAACAAAAATCAATATATCTGCAAATTGCAGGTCATATGGAGGACAATATACTTATGAAAGTTTGGAAAAATGGTGAACGAATTCCCTCTATCAGGGAGACGGCTATACAGATGGAAGTTAATCCTAATACCGTTATGAGAACCTATAATTTTCTTCAGGAAAAAAAGGTCATATTTAACAAACGCGGTATTGGATATTTTATTGCACCGGATGCACTGGAACAAGTATTGGCAGAAAAGAAAGAGTCTTTTATCCAGCAGCAGCTGCCTGAATTATTTAAGGCTATGCGGACATTGCTGATAACACCGGAAGAAATACTTTCTTTATACAAAAAATCAGATAAGGAGTTGAATGATGAAAACCAGTAACAAGTTACTATTAGGTGGATTCGGTTTAATAGTGATCCTGGTAATTGCTGCCCTGATCACAGGGAAAGCAGTGCTGGACAGAGAAATTGGAATAGGAACCTTGGAACAGCCAGCAGCCATTGTTAAGATTGTAGGATAACTTTTAAATAACCAAATCTATTATATGGCGGGAGAAATCCCGCCTTTTCCTTTATTTGAATCCTTTAGCTGCACAGACTTACCCATTTGTCCGCGACTCTTTTCCATCAGGAAATGCAGCATTCCATTCTACAGGTATGAAAGTTGTTATTGAGAGCTGGTTGTTGACCAGTGAATAATTATATATTATTATAAATGCAGATAATGAGTCATGGAGGCATAGTATGAGTCAAATAACTCTTCGCCAGATACCGGCCGCTCTTGACAGCCAGTTAAGAAGTCTTGCCAAAAAAAATAAAACCAGCCTCAATAAGGTGATACTTGCTCTTCTCATGAAAACTATGGGATTGTCTGTTGATTCAAGCAAAAAAAGAAATTTAGGTGATCTATGCGGTAACTGGAATCCAGATCAATTTGCCGAGTTCAAGAAAAATACAGAAGAGTTTAGCCGGATAGATCCTGAAGTGTGGAAGTGAAAAATGAAATTATCACTTGATACAAATGCCTATTCGGCTTTTAAAAATGGTAACCTGGAACTTATGCGAATGCTGGAAGATGCTGATGAGTTATTTGTTCCGGTAACAGTACTGGGAGAACTCTACTCGGGTTTTCAGATTGGCAGTTTGACAGAGAAAAATTTAACTGAGTTGAATACATTTTTATCAAAACCAGGGATCAGCATCACTGCTGTCACGAATGAGATTGCATTCAGGTATGGGTATCTCATAAAAACTCTTCGTAAGCAGGGAACCCCTATCCCAACAAATGATATCTGGATTGCAGCATCAACCATGGAAACAGGATCGATCCTGCTTACTGGTGATAAACACTTCAATCATGTTCCAGGGCTAATGGTACTGGATTATTAGTACTAAGTCTTCGCTTACAACCAGTATTTTTTCATTCTGTCATTAAGCTGCCGGGTATATGCATCCCAATCCTCTATAGGATATTTTGCAAGACCCTCTTCACATGCCGCTTTTGCTACTGCTACCGCTTCCCACTCAATTACACGTTTATCAAAAGGCTTCGGTACAATATAATCACGGCCAAAAGAAAATTTACGCCCACCGTAAGCAGCACTGATCTCTTCTGGAACTGGTTCTTTAGCAAGAGCAGCCAGTGCTTTTGCTGCTGCCATTTTCATCCCTTCAGAAATTTTTGTTGCTCTTACATCCATTGCCCCACGGAAAATAAAGGGAAATCCAAGAACGTTGTTGATTTGGTTAGGGAAATCACTTCGTCCAGTAGCCATGATAACATCATCTCTGGTTGCCACTGCTGTCTCATATTTAATTTCAGAATTAGGATTGCTCATAGCAAATACAATAGGATCTTTTGCCATGGAGAGCAGCATCTCAGGTGTTACACAATCTGCAACTGATAATCCCATAAATACGTCAGCTCCAACCATAGCTTCGGCAAGTGTTCTTGCGTCAGTTTCTACAGCCAGTTCTACCTTTTCAGGTGTCATCCGCTCAACTCGTCCTTTATAGATAACACCCTTGCTGTCACACATGATAATATTTTCTCGTTTGGCGCCGGCAGCTTCAAACATCTTGCTGCAGGATACTCCCGCCGCACCGGTACCATTGAAAACAATCTTTAAGTCTTCCATCTTTTTCCTGACTATCTCAGAAGCATTCAGGAGACCGGCTGTGGAAATAATAGCAGTACCATGTTGATCATCATGAAAAATTGGAATATTACACTCTTTAATAAGAGTCTGCTCAATTTCAAAACATTCAGGAGCCTTAATATCCTCAAGGTTCACACCGCCAAAAGTAGGTTCAAGTAGTTTTACCACTTCAATGATCTTCTTTGGATCCTTTGTATCTAATTCGATATCAAACACATCTATATCCGCAAATCTTTTAAAAAGAACCCCTTTCCCCTCCATAACTGGTTTTGAGGCAAGAGCTCCCTGATCTCCAAGACCCAGAATTGCGGTACCATTAGAAATAACTGCAACCAAATTTCCTTTGGAAGTATACTTGTAGGCATTCTCCGGATCAGCTGCTATTTCCATTACGGGCTTTGCAACGCCTGGAGTGTATGCCAATGAAAGGTCGTCAGCTGTCAGACAAGGTTTTGTCGGAACAACTTCAATTTTTCCGGGAATTCCATCCATGCTGTGATATTTTAAAGCTTTCTCTTTCAGTTCATCCATTATCCAATCTCCTGTTAATGTAGTTTTTATTCAAAATCGAAGGTGTAATCCATATCCCACCTGTCGCGAAGCTCAATCATTACCTTCTGCAGTGATGGCGGTACCGGACAGCCATGATCTTTACGATATTGCCACGCAATATACTCTTTCTCCCCTGCAGTATAAATCTGCTCTTCCCCCGGAGCTTTTTTGGAATTTCGCACTTCCCGGCAAATAGTCCCGGCAATGCGTTTAAAAGTTTCCAATCCCATAAACCGTTCCGGATCAATTACTATGAAAAAGTGGCCCAGTGGATAGGGAATTTTATTACCATCTGCATCAAAACCATTCAGGTCTTTCAGGCAGCCTCCATCCTGGAGAGCGGCAGAGAGAATTTCTACTACCATTGAGTATCCATATCCCTTATACCCGCCGGTGGTTTCACCCAGTCCTCCCAGAGGAGCCAGAGCAGCCTTTCCTTTGGTCAGGTCAATAAGGATCTGTTTTGTATCAGTACGTGTGTTTCCATCATTTCCAATTACCCATCCGGCTGGAAGGTCTTTCCCGGAGCGCCCGTATACTTCAATTTTTCCACGTTGGGAAACTGATGTTGCACAATCCAGAATAAAGGGAAACTCTTCATCGGTGGGAAGCCCGAATGTTAACGGGTTGGTTCCCAGCATATTCTCAACTCCAAATGTCGGAGCTATCGACGGTCGGGCATTTGTACCGGTAATACCGATCATACCTGCTTCAGCTGCCATCAAAGTATAATATCCGGCAATTCCATAATGTGTAGAATTTCTTACCGCAACCATACTCATACCAAACTCTTTCGCCTTTTCAATTGCTATTTCCATGGCTTTTTTTGAAACAACATGTCCCATCCCGTTGTTTCCATCCAGAACAGCTGCTGTTTTATCATCTTTCAAAATATCAATTTTTGTTTCCGGGTTAAGAATTCCGGCATCAATCCTATCAATATAGATTGGTTTAAGTCTGCCAATACCATGAGAATCTATTCCCCGCTTATCCGAGGCAATAAGTACATCACAAATCACATCAGCATCTGCCTCAGGGATTCCTGATTTGACCAGAGCTTCCTTCATGAAACTTTCCAACACCTTAAAATCGACCCATACACAATCTTTATATGCATCCTGATAAGCCATGACAGCCTCCCTAATAGTGTGAACCTATAATACGTAAAGGTTCATTTCTGTACTCCAGCAAAAAGCAGCTCAACTCCCGCTTGGTGCAGCTCTTCTTCCGATAACATGTGCCCTGCTCCATGATCAGTAATAAGATAATCAATTTTTTCCAGAGCTGCTGTCTTAAAATTTGAAATAACTCCAATTTTACTGCTGTCAGCAACCACAATTACCGATCCTACTGTTTTCTCTATCATTTTCCGGGTCATCTCCGCTTCCTGCATAACAGGAGTAGTGAGGCCGTAGGTCAGACTGAATCCATCAACTCCGATTACAGCCTTATTTGCATAAATTCTATCCAAAGCCTGCAGTCCGACATCTCCGGTTACCGAGTGAGATTGAGGACGATAACTACCGCCAATAAAAAGGAGATCGAAAGCTGCTTCATCCGCTATCTGGGCAGCTCCGATATTATTGGTAATAATAGTTATTTTTTTACTCTTCAGTGCCTCAATAACAGCCTGAGTGGTGGATCCGCTATTTATAATAACCATGTCACCATCTTCAATAAGTGCTGCAGCCGTAAGGGCAATGAGTTCTTTTTCAGTCTTATTTACCAGCTCTTTTTGAGAAAACAGGGGTTCTACCGACATTGACTGTCTAAGCACAGCACCGCCATGAGTTCGTTCGAGATATCCCTGCTTTTCAAGCTGATCCAGATCTCTACGGATGGTAAGCACAGAGACATCCAGCTGTTCGCTTAATTCATTTACGCGTACGATTCCCTGTATTCGTATCTGCTCTGTAATCAATTTCTGTCTATCTGCAGGAATATGTCCCGATGACATCTTTGTCCCTCCCAGTAATACCTGATAAGACATGGTTTTTTATGAACGTTTTTTATCATTTATGTTCTATAGTTGTAGAATACAGAGTGTTGTTATTGTTGTCAACAATAAATATGAATCTTTTTGTTCTTTTTCAATCTTTTTTATCGCTAAATGTCCGGAGAAAAAAGTTCCAGCTGCCGCCCGTCAACAATAGCCTCAAAACTATCGTTCATGGCGAACAGCACACCATCAGCCAATGGTTTGATCTGCTTTTCGATGTAGTGGCGGTAATCAATATCTTTCGGTTCCATCTCGATAGGGACAGCTCCATTGGAAGTCATGATATAACTGATCTCCCTTAAGTGCCTGACCCCCTCGGGATCAAGCATTCGAACTGCCTTAATATGAGGCGGTGTTGTTTTCTCGTACTGCTCTGCACTTCTTCTCAGCCGTTTACGGTAGACCAGCAGATCATCCATCTCACCATCCCACAATCTTTTAACAAACGATTTTATCCACAAGCGTATCTCCTGCTCCTGAAAAAATCGGGAAAAGAGCTCCTGCTGAAACTGTTTAGCCAGCTCTGTCCAGTCTGAACGTACAACTTCAAGCCCTTTATACTCGATCGTCCCATCGTCCAGCAGTCCTGCATACCGCTTTTTCGAACCTTCAGTTGAAGAACGTTTCGCGGGAAGAAAAAACTTCTCATAGTATTTCTCAAACTCCATCTCCAGCATCGACTCAACACCGAACTCTTCCAGGATTTTTCGACTGAAATAGGTATTTACCTGCTTCACTAATGTTATACCTGATTCCTCAGGGTTTTGCTGCTGACTGCTTTTTAACACGACAAACACCGAGTCTGTATCACCATAAATCACCGTATACCCCTGAGCACGAATAAATTCTGCTGTGTTTTTTAGGATCCATTGGCCAGTTTCAGTGATAGATGCGGGAAGGTCTGCATGATAAAACCTGCAGCCGGTAGTTCCCATAACTCCATAAAAACTATTCATCAAAATCTTAATTGCGGTAGAGAGATATGAGTCATGTTGGTTCTTTGCCTGTTCTCTCTTTTCCATAAGATGTTTTAGAAATTCAGGGAGAATATGATGGGTTTTGGAAAATTTTATTCCATTGGGCGTGGTAACGGTATCTGTATCTGTCTCTGCATTAATCCTGGAGTAGGGGTCGATCGAGAATGTGCGGATAATAGTAGGATAGAGACTTTTGAAATCAAGCACTACTACATGGTGATACAGCCCGGGCAGTGAAGTGAATACATATCCGCCGGCAGCACGACCGCCAGAAACTATGTCATCTGTCTCAGGAGCAGCATATCCTTTCCTATGTATGCCCGGGAGCATTACATGATCGAACGATGCCACGGACATGCTTATTCGATCCAGGGTAAGTCCGGTTATAAGACTGCGTGCCTTTATCTGCTCTATAAGACCGGTTTTTTTGAAAATTTCGGTAACAAGCACACAGTCTTCAAGATTATAGCGGGCCAGAGCCTCCTTGTCATATAAAAATCTGCGGGTAATTTCCTGAACCTTCTCCTCATTTGGTCTGATATCTTTCCCTTTGCCGAGAATTGCCTGAGCTACTGTCTCAAGGGTAAAATCATCAAACTTGAAAAACCCCATCCTCATATTTTGAGGACCGTCAATAACCACCCTGCCCTCGATATCGGTAGAAAATATTCCGCTGCGTTTTGCTGATATCCTGACCGCTCTATTTCCCCGGCCAACTAAAAAGGGAATCTGAAGCAGTGCGCACTTATCAATAAGAAATTTCAGATCAAACCCAATTACATGCCAACCAATTATCAGGTCAGGATCCCATTCATTGAGTTCCTTGATAAAAGCAAGCAGGATATCCTTCTCTGTTGGAAGAATGATGGGTTTAATAGTTTTTTCATCTATTTTGTCAGAACTGCCGGGATCAGAAGTTTCTCCCACTACAAACACTTTTTTCATTTCCTGATTTCCGTAAGTGCCCTGCATGGCTATGGAATAGAGATTTGTATTTTCGTTTTCAGGCTGACCAGTTTCGATATCTATTGAAAGCCAACTGAATTCCGGTAAGTACTCTGCAGGCTGCATCCGGGGATTAATCCAAACCGTAACATTTCCTTCTTTATGATGTTTGCCGCTAATTTCAACACTGCTGTTGATAAACCTCTCCATAATATACCTGTCGGCAGGACGTACATCTGATTCATAGGTTTTTATCTGGTGCATGCGAAGCTTTTTCCGGGCATTGTAGTAATCATTCAGAGTTCTAAAATAGAGGGCATCAACCTTTTCGTGTTCAAAGGTTTCCAGCGGTACTTCTCTCCGAGTCATGCCTATAAGGGGGGGAAGTGTCGCATTTTGCGGAGATGTCGCAGGATGCGGATACAGTGCAGGACTATTTCTCACAAAAAAAAGTGGCATATGGGGTGTAATGACGATCCTGAACGATCCCGAATCGCTCCTGCCGTAGTAGTGAAGCTCACAATGTCCGTTTCTGTCTACTGCATGACGTGTGAGAATAAATCCTTTTTCAGTTTCCATATCTCTATTATACCTCTATGTCAGGAACCTGCAAACAGAAAATTCCAGGGGGGAGGAAGTTAACATATATACCGATTTTTATACCGGAACCGGTAAATTTATACCGGTAAATTTATACGCAGGTTGTTGTTCAAACTTATAAGAAATGGTGATATTATCTCATAATTGTGGAAAAACTTTTTACAAAAGTTTGCAATGCAGACTTCGGTGAGTCAGGCTTTTATTTTTTACGAGTATCGCATAAGCTGTAATTAAATTTTATATAAGGAGGCTGGAATGCCCCGATATCAAATACAGAGACGTGTTCGATCCTGCTCTCCAACCTATACCGTATTTAAACCCGCTTTTACCCCAGTAAAAAAACTGGAAAAAATAGTTATGACTCTTGATGAGCTTGAGGCCTTATGTCTAATGGACTGCGAAGGTTTGTATCAAAAAGAGGCTGCAGGGAAAATGGGTGTATCCCGACAAACTTTTGGGAATATTTTGACAACTGCAAGAAAAAAGAGTACCGAAATGCTGACAAAGGGCAGGGTTCTGGTAATTGAGGGCGGAAATGTCTGTTGTTGTTGACCTTTAAAATTGGATATAGTTAAAATATGAAAACATATGATGCAGTTATCGTAGGTGCCGGTGTTATTGGCTGTGCAATTGCGCGAACTCTTGCCCAAACAAACCTCTCTCTATTGATTATTGAAAAAGAACCGGATACCGGTTTCGGCATCAGCAGCAGAAACAGCGGGGTGGTGCATTCAGGTATTCACTATGCCCCAGGCTCAAACAGAGCTGTGTATAATGTCCGGGGTAACCGCATACTGGAAGAACTCTGCAGCGAACTTAAGGTTCCCTACAAAAGATCCGGTAAAATAACAGTTGCCTTTTCCGATGAACAAGTGCACATATTAACAACACTGCTGAAGCAGGGAACAGAGAATGGTGTACCCGGTATCAAACTGATCGATAAAAATGAGATGGAAATACTCCAACCGGGGACCGGGGGGAAAGCCGCACTTTATACCCCGTCAACTGGTATTGTCAGCCCATACGAACTTACTATCGCATTGGCAGAGAGTGCTTATGCGAATGGAGCAGAATTCAGGTTCAATCATACCGTTAAATCTGTTGATCTCCCCGATCCGGCACAACACAGAGAACATTTCCTTCTGCATACCGAGCATGTAGAAAGTTCCAGAACAAAAAGGATCTCCTATGCTGCTAAAGTTGTCATAAATGCCGCAGGCCTTGGTTCTGCCGATATAGCTAAAATGGCCGGAATTGATGAATACACAATCTACCCTTGCCGGGGTGAATACTATGTCCTTGATAAAAGACTACGGAACTCACTAAATTTGTTAATATACCCTGTTCCCGGTGCTCATAGCAGCGGGCTGGGAATACATCTTACCAATACCGTTGATGGAAATATTCTTATCGGTCCCTCAAATGAATATATTATGGATGATGAAGATACTTCTACCACTATTAATATAATGGAGACACTCCGGGAGGAGGGGCATCATCTTCTGCCTACTTTGGGCGGTTCGGATTTTATCAGGAATTTTTCCGGTATTCGACCAAAGCTTGCTCCGCCGGAAGAGGGAGGTTTTCGGGATTTTGTAATCGAATCGCGTTCGGATATTCCTGGTTTTATTAACCTTATGGGCATTGAGAGCCCCGGCCTTACCGCTTCACCTGCAATTGCTGAGAAGGTAAAGGTATTAGTAGGAAAGCTTATCCCACTGCAGAATCGGGAGAACATTGTACGAGGGCGACCTGTTATACACAATACTCCATTTACTGAAAAGTCTTTTTCCTCCTGTTCCAAGGAAGAAAAATCCAGGCTTATTTCACACAATCCCGACTACGGTTCTATTGTCTGCCGCTGTGAAGAAGTTACTTTAGCAGAAATTAAAGAAGCTGCTGCACGTACACTTGGTCCTGTTACTTTTGCAGGAATTAAATATCGCACCCGGGCTATGATGGGAAGATGTCAGGGGGGTTTCTGCCTACAGCGGTTAACTGAAATTCTCCGGGAATCGTTTGGTATTACCGTAGAAGAACAAACCCTGAAAGGTCCAGGCACAGAACTTTTCATGGGTTCGTTAAGAACATCTCAAACACCCGATATAAAAGAGTCACTATGAAAAAAAACCTGAATTTTTCATTAGAGAATGAGCCTCAATTTGCTGTTGCCATAATTGGGGCAGGGCCGGCGGGGTTGGCCGCTGCTTTCGGGGCGGCAAAAGCGGGTGCTGAATCTGTCGTAATTATTGAACGGAACTATCAACCTGGAGGAATTCTCAACCAGTGTATTCACGATGGTTTTGGTTTACACCGATATAATGAATCTCTCTCCGGGCCGGAATATGCTGCCCGGGAAAATAATATTTTACAGAATAAAGAGATAATTGATAAAATCACCCTGTTAGCCGGAACCTTTGTTCAAGATCTCGTACCGGAAAATCAGGGTTTTTCGCTTGCAGTTATGTCTTCAGGATCTTTTAGGGTAATAAGAGCGGCGGCTGTTGTTTTAGCTATGGGTTGTCGGGAGCGAACCGCCGGTGCAATCTCTTTACCAGGAACCAGGCCTGCCGGAATCTTTACTGCAGGAACAGCCCAACGCCTAATGAATATGCAGAATATAAGTGTTGGTAAACGTGCTGTTATTATTGGATCGGGTGATATTGGACTAATAATGGCCAGAAGGCTTACCCTGGAAAGCGCTGACGTTGCCGCGGTTACTGACATACAGCCCTATCCCGGGGGACTCGACCGGAATGTTAGACAATGTCTTCATGATTTTAATATTCCGCTTATGCTATCCACCGGAGTCGTTAAAGTACATGGGAAAAAACGGGTTGAAGGAATTACTGTTGCCCCCCTGGATACTTTAGGTAATTTGGAATTATCATCATCAACCTATATTTCCTGTAATACCATTCTACTCTCAGTAGGTCTTATACCGGAACATGAACTGGCAAGGGGTGCCGGTGCGGCACTGGATACATCCACACAAGGTCCAATAGTTGACCAGCATCTTATGACAACAGTTCCAGGGTTGTTCGCCTGCGGAAATGTACTGCAGGTGCATGATCTTGTCGATTTTGTATCGGAAGAAGCGGAGTATGCCGGATCTTGTGCGTCTAACAAGGTACTTACCCCACCCCGGCTCTCTATAGAAACCACTCAGGCCAACAGCACCACTTTGTCTTTAAAAGTAGGATCCAATTTGCGTTATGTGCTTCCTCATACCATTACAGAACCAGGCCGCATAACTCTCTCTATGCGTGTAACCGTACCGGAAGTAAATTTCCGTGTCCATGTAGCACGTCTGGAAAAAAGTGCTGACAGGATCCTGTTAACAAAAACATTCAGCAGAGTGTCACCATCTGAGATGTTACGATTTACCTTTAACTGTGATACAGTTGAGCCCTTGGAGGTGTATGGTGAATCTTTCTGATCAGGAAAAACATATCGTAGAAGAACTCACCTGCATTGTTTGCCCAAAAAGTTGTGTTCTCAGGGTTGAGAAAGACAAAATATCCGGGACAATTACCGCAATACATAATGCAAATTGCCAGCGGGGAATCGCTTGGGTTACCCAGGAACTGCTTCATCCAACCAGAAGTGTCTGCAGCTCAGTACTGGTTGAAAATGGAACCGAACCGCTGACAGGGGTCAGAACAAATCAGCCAGTTTCCAGGGATGATGTGTTTAAGGTTATGGGGGCAATAAAGAGTTGTCGAATCTCTGCGCCGGTAGCTATTGGTGCAATAGTACTGGAAAATCCCGGCGGTGTTCCCTGCAGAGTCATCGCAACAAGAGCGGTTGGAAGAGAAGATCGGAAGCTGGAGACGGGAAGCCGGAAGATGAAGAGAAAAATTTTAATACAACTTCCAACTTGATCTTGTTAAATTTTAGAATTGGCTCCTGTTCCAGCAGTTGCAAAGCAACTGCCAAGCTGAGTACTCTCAGCCCTTTTCCAGCTGTGATACTCTCAGCCAAGCTCCCTGTCCACTAGCCCCTTGTTTCTCTTGCCAACAACTTTAATCTCTGAAGATCATCACGCGTCTGCCCCCGCCATTCTGTCGGAAAAAAAAGGTTATTATGATAGAGAGGCTCTTCAGCAAGCGGAAAATCGCTGGCTTTTACGGCATCCTCCCACATTGGGGTTCCGGGAACAGGTGAATATTCTGCAATAGATACACTTACTCCGGCTTCAGCAGCAACCCTGATTGAAGCTTCTACCTCATCAGCATGCTGACCGGGAAGTCCTGTAAGGATATATACAGGAAGCTCCTTTTTTGTAAACCCGGCTTTGAGCAGCATCTCTATAGAGTCATGGAATTGCATCGTTGAGAATTTATGATCATGAAGCAGATGGAACTCACTGGAGGCTGATTCAAAACCCATTCGTATCTCCTGGAAACCGGCTCTCTTCATAAGCCGGGCACTCTCCTCATCTATATACCGGACATGTACTGCATTGGGTGTATAGAAAGAGAATGGTATACCGGATTGAATAACCCGCTCCAGGAAAGGAAGCAGAACCTTCTCTTTATTAACCAAAAGAGCATCATCATAGAATCCAAAATGTCTTATCCCTTTTCTCTGGTAGAGATTTCGAATAAGCGTAAAGGCTTCATCAGGATTACCACTGTCAAAAATTGGGTTTATCAAATTCGAGGCACAATAGTCGCAGTGCAGCGGACAGCCGATGTTGAGCCGAATCACTCCGGCTCCCTGACCCCAGAAATCTGCACCTTTTCCAGGTTCTACATATGTAGGGATCGACGGATAGCGTGGGATCGACCCGGAAGGCATCGGAAACCCATTTACTGATAGAAAGGCTTGTATTGGATCCGGACTATCCCCTTTCACTACAAGATCTGCTCCGGTTACTCGTTCGGCATGTTCGGGCATAAGTGAGGCATAGATTCCACCAACCAGTATCCTGGTTTTCGGTACCAGCTTTCGAACAATTTCTGCAGTCTCTACAACTCCCTGATACCAATAGGTCATTCCGGATGTAATGCAGACTATATCAGGTTGTGATTTCCTGATTTTATCTGCCAAAACTTCTCTCAGAATTCCATACCTTCCAAATATTCGGGGGATGCTCCTGATGCTCTCAGGGAGTGGTATATGCTGCTTAAAAAACTTTCCCGTTCCATTCTGCTTTCGTTTGGGTTTTCCAAGAACTTGTTCGGTTTCCGGATCCTGCCAGTTGAGGGCATTGATATAGGCTGTATCGTATCCAGCCTCTCGAAACCAGGTCTCAAGCCGTATAAGGCCATAGGGTTTGAGAAAAAGATCATAGAGTGCAAAATCATATATAGGGGGTTGGATGAATAATACTTTGGGTTTTTGATTTACTGCAGATTCCATGATATGAAAGATACCAGAGGCAAATTTAATAATCAAGATTATGAAATTTATCTTGAATTAACATTGTATTTCTGATACTGTAGGAAACCGAAATGGCGCCGTACCCAAGTGGTAAGGGAGAGGTCTGCAAAACCTTTATGCACCGGTTCGAATCCGGTCGGCGCCTTAAATTTTTTTAGTTATGTATCATTCTCCCACAATCGAAGATTCTATCCTGCCCCCTCCCATCCGTTTAGCCTGATACAGAAATTCATCTGCTCTTCTTACTAAATCGTCAGGTTCTTTATCCTCTCCATTAATCTCAACTACACCGATACTGACAGCCATCTGGATCTGATGTCCATCCACAAGAACCACTTCATCATGTATCATTTTCTTTATACGGTTTAATGCACTAACAGCTTCTTTGAGCAAAGTAAAAGGAAGAATTAACCCAAACTCATCACCGCCAAGTCTTCCAAAGTGGTCCGTTTCCCTTTGAGTCATGGATACAATCTCACATACTTTTTTCAGAACGATATCTCCCGCATGGTGTCCCAGCTGGTCATTTATCATCTTTAATTTATCAAGATCGAAGATTGCAAGGGAAAAAGTATTTTGATAACGGCTGTATTTTTTACACTCATCATCTAATCTGCGTATAAACTCACGTCGGTTTGTGATTCCCGTCAAAAAATCGGTTTTTGCAAAGAGTTTGAGCTCATCCATAAGTTTTTCGGTTCGTATCTTCGTTACATATTGATTTCGGCGGTAGTTATAGATACGGGAGGAAGCGATAAATGCAATGATACTCATACTGATAAGCATAAGCGCAATGGTGATTTTATGAGGAATTTCTATATGCTGATCAATTACAAAGAGATTAAAGAGAGAAGATAAAGTAAGTAACATGACTGCAAATGTTCTATAAAGCAGTGTTGTAGAAATAATCAGGAATAAACAAAATATAATTGAGAGATCAATTATATAAGTTACATAGGTTGCATTAATATCACTGGTATGAACCAATCTGATTAAAAAACTCATTAGAGGCAGCGAGAGCATCCACACAAAAGCAAAAACATCAAAAAAAATGATTTCTTTGTTTCTTTTGAGAAATATAAGAAAACATACGGACAAAGCAACAAAAGCACCGCGAATCAGGTACAAAATAAATACTTCTTTCTGCTGATTAAAAATCCAGATTTCAATTGCTAAGAAAATAGAATTGAGAACAGTGGATATTAAAACAAAAGCAAAAACTTGATTTTCATCTTCTTTCAGGTGATGCTGCCGATACGCTTTTTCCTGCGTACCTAGACTGGGTTCAAAATACTTTATTAATTTTATCATTCTACAATCAATACCTTTATTAAATTTTATCTCTTAACATATTAAGTATTCTATTCTCATTACAATCATCTGTTCATTAAAAAGTTGAATATTGTATAGAAGATTTTTTATATAAATTATATAGAACGACCTTATAGTATCATCATTCCAACTTTCTTTAAATAGGTTTTTCTTTTTGCACATATTTTTTCAATATAATTCTTTCCAGAGTTATATAACATTTACAAAGAAAGAAAATACCACAATCCGCATAATATCTGCCGTTTGCCACCTGTCTAGTACTAGTCCCTGATCATAGTTTCTTACGTAATTTATTCTCACTATTTGACAAACTCCCCCTGTAAGAAAATTCCGTTTCCCTCTATACTGTATTTTTTCTTAAAACTTGCTAAATTTGCTGGGTTTAATAAATTTAACATATACCATAAAAATGAGGCAGCAGATGAAACACACATATCACATCGTTATTGCCGGTACCGGAGTATTTGGTACCGCATTGGCTCAGCGCCTATCATGGAACTCAAAGAACCACATAACGCTCTATTCCATTGAACCGGATGTGGTTAAGGATATCAATGAAAAAAATCAAAATTCTAAATACTTCCCCGGCAGGCATATCAATAATGATATCAGAGCAACTCTTGATATTTCCTGCGCATATAACGCTGATGTTATTTTTCTGGCAATTCCTTCTCAGGTTATTGAACCGTATACCCATAAAATAGCACCTTACACCCGCAAAGATACCCGTATAATTAATCTTTCAAAAGGTCTCTCTGCTGACGGCAGCTTTTTAGTAGATTCAATACCTTTTCCCCATGTAGGTTCATTAAAGGGACCAACATTTGCTGTTGAAGTTATGAACGGTGTTCCTACAGCCCTTACCTACGGAGGAACAACTGATGATTTTTCTTATATAAGGAATATATTACTGGAAACTGGTATCTCTCTCGATCATACTGACGATCTTAGAGGTGTCGAGCTGGTTAGCGTGCTGAAAAATATGTATGCTATAGCCATTGGAATCGTCTCCGGCCGCTACAACTCCCCAAATGTAGATTTCCTGGTAATGACAAAAGCAGTCAATGAGATGCGTGATCTTCTGGAATTATATGGATGCAGCAGCAATACCATTTTCAATTACTGCGGGATTGGTGATTTAGGCCTAACAGCTTTAAACGATCTCAGTAGGAACAGAACTCTGGGGCTTCTGATCGGTAAGGGTTTTTTCAATGATCCCAAAAGTTCTACGGTAATTGAAGGACTCAGAACGATCCGCCTGCTGGGTGAGTTGGTGAGGGAAAAGGGGCTTGAAGACAAATTTGTCGTACTTGAAGCCCTCTATGCTCTTATGTATTCAGGAGTGAGTTTAAATGAGTATTATCTTAAAGTTCTATCCTGAACGCTATATTACTGCGCGGCCACTTCAACATTCAAAATCTTTTTCCCTTCAAGGTACGCTTCAAGAATATCTCCAATATGAACCGGTCCAACACCTTCAGGAGTTCCTGTCAAGATTATATCTCCTGGATCAATTGATACAAATCGTGACAGATGGGCAACAAGTTGATCGATTGGGAATATCATGTCTCTGGTACTCCCTTTCTGGCGGGTTTCTCCGTTTATACGCAACTCAATATCAAGATTTTGTACCCCTTTCCCAAGGCTAGCTATTTCAACCCAGTCTCCAATTGGAGCTGAATCTTCAAAAGACTTACTGATCTCCCAGGGAAATCCCAGTTTTTTCTGTCGCCGCTGCAGATCACGGGCAGTAAAATCAATACCAATGGAGACCTTAGAATAGCACTCAGATGCCATAACTTGTGAAATATTCCGCACACGGCTATCTATCAATACAGCAAGTTCCACCTCATGATGAACTTCAGAAGAAAATTCAGGATAAGGAAAAATACCATCAACAGACGATCCTGCATTGTCTGGTTTAAAAAAGAACATCGGTTCTGATGGTTTGGCTCCACCCATCTCATTCGCATGCGCCAGATAGTTTTTTCCAATACAGATAAATTTCATTACCCCCCCCCGACCTTTTCTCATCAATTAATTGAAATTATATGAGTTTCTTTCAAAATTATATTACTCTACCTTAAATCTTGCTGGCAAGACAAGAGCGATCCATTACGCATCTTAAGATTGATGTTCCTCCGAAATGTAAGTTTTTGAAATGTTTTTCACCCTTATTCCCGGTTAATTCAATGTATTCAGTTAACTCTTTATATGTAGGATTCTTTAAATTAACACTACATTTAGATTGACGAAATCCACATACACAATATATAGTGTTATTGGGTGTTGTGTAGGGACAGGGTTTTTCAGCAAAACATGTTTGAGAATAGCAGTTGATCACTTATGAACAACTGTAATAAAGTATTAATTTTTTACATTTCCCACCCACAATTAAAAAAAGTACATTTGCATATAAAAAGGAGCAATTCATGATGGATCAATCTCTGCAGTTTGACGGATTCAGGAAAAGAAGCGGGGACATCGTCCCATTCAGCCGGGAAAAAATTGAGTCAGCAATCCTGAATGCCGGTGAGGCTGTGCGGAGAAATGGCGGAGAATCTTCTATCTCCTCATCAGAAGCAAACCGATTGACTGAGATCATCCTGGATCAGTTGAACACCCCATCATCAGAATATTATGTGCGTGTACAAGCCGATAATACCAGAATACCGCACATTGAGGATGTACAGGACCTGGTTGAGATAGCACTCTCCGAAGAGGGGCACGCCTCTGTTGTTTCCACATATAAACGTTATAGAAAACAGCGGGAAGTTGCCCGTAAACAGATCCGTGTCCGCAGCAATCTGGAGAAAACTGAAGTTGATGTTACAGATGCCAGTCTTCTTCTGGTTGAATCTATTTCTGGAAATATCACAAAACCCTGGGACAGAACCGAAATTGTCCGACAGATTGTTGAAGAGACAGATCTATCAGTTGAAGCCTCTATAAGTGTAGCAAAAGAGGTTGAAAATATGGTTCTTCGGGGATCATTCAGACTATTGAACACTGCCTTAATCCGGGAACTGGTCAATAATGTATTGATTGACCGTGGATACACTACTCAGCTTCAGGATCTCTCAATCTATCGTATACCCAAGAAATTCGTAGAGCAGTTGATGTTTACAAAAGGGACAGAGAACAGTAATATCGTCAACAACAATCCTGAAGCAGTAAATCTTGGACTTTCTGAACTGGTATTAAAACAGTGGGGGCTTGAAACTATTTTCTCACCTGAAGTTAAACGTGCGCATGACACAGGAGCAATTCATCTTCATGATCTCGGATATCCGCACCGTGTCTACTGCTCTTCACACTCGATAGAATATATTAAAAAATATGGCCTTACCGGCCTTAGTAATCTTAATACCGAATCAAAACCTGCACGTACTGCAAGCGTTCTGACAGGTCATCTTAATACTTTCCTTGCAAGCATGCAGGCCAATTACGCGGGGGCTCTGGGAATAGCATATATCAATATTCTTTATGCCCCCTACCTGGAGGATATGGAATTTCCGCAAATAAAACAGATTGCTCAGGAATTAATCTTCAATGGTGCACAGAATGCCTTTTCCCGGGGCGGGCAAACCCTATTCCTTGATTTCAATATTCATACTGGTGTTCCAGGATATATGAAAGATGTACCGGCTATTGGCCCACGCGGTAAATATATGATCCTCGTAGATGAAGAAAAACTTCCTCTTGAAGAGGTTCTGCGAAAAGAGCTGGATCATGCTGGTAACAAGCTTATGGATCTTTTCTATACCGATGCAGAAGGAAACAGACACCTGGTCTTGAGTGAACTTGCAGATGCTGACAAAGGCCTTATCTATGATAAAACAGTCGAGGCTGTGGTTAAAGAGAACAACTGGAAAATAGTTACCTATGGAGATTATACAAAAGAGGCCAGAGATTTTGCCGGTGCACTGCTTACCGTCTGGGGTGAGGGTGATAAGAATGGTCGAATTTTTGAGTTTCCAAAATGCGATTTCCATGTAAGTGATGAAACATTCAATGATCCTGCACAATACGCAATATATATGAAGGCATGTGAATTGGCAAGCAGAAACGGTTCAACCTATTTCATCTTTGATCGCGATGAAGTAACCTTATCCGCCTGCTGTCGGCTCAGGACTACCATCCAGGATAACCGTATGCTCAAGCATCCTGAATCCATGCGTTTCTGCGGGTTTCAAAATGTAACAGTGAACATTCCCCAGGCGGCCTACCGTGCAGCCAGGAAAGGGCAAAAGAGTCTGGATGGCCTGTTTAGCGAACTTGATGCCACCATGAATCTGGCTGTTGAGGCACATCTTCAGAAAAAAGCCAGAATTCAGGTGATGATGAGTGAACCGGGAAGACCCCTCTACCAACTAGGAAAAGAGGCCTGCGACGGACGCCCCTATGTCGAACTGGAAAAAGCAACGTATATTCTTGGTTTGATTGGTGTTAACGATGCGGTTAATTATCTCTTTGGAATGGAACTGCATGAGAATGATGAAGCCATGAATATTGGTCTCAAGATTGTTGCCCATATGTTTCTCAAAGCTAAGAAACTGGCAGCAAAACACAATCTGAAATTCAGCCTTGAAGAATCTCCTGCAGAGAGTGCCTCAAGAAGATTGGCTAAAACCGACCTTATCTATTACGGAAATGAGGCTGGTTCTATAGTAAAGGGTGAAGATGAGGATTCAGTCTATTATACCAATTCTATCCATATGACTGCAGATGCTCCAATTTCACTGGTTGAACGTATCCGTCTACAGAGTAAGTTTCACAGCATGATAGAATCCGGAGCAATCACCCATGCTTTTGTGGGAGAAGAACAGCCGTCAGCTGAATCAATTGCCGAATTAATGAAAGAGATATTGTTTCGGACTCAAAGTGCTCAGGTGACCATTTCCCCGGAATTTACTTTCTGTATGGATTGTAATCACAATTTCCGTGGATTGGTAGAAACCTGTGAACGGTGTGGATCAACAAATGTATTTGGAGAGACACGCGTAGTAGGTTATTTCAGCCGCATCCAGAACTGGAATAAGTCTAAACGATATGGAGAGCTGGTAGCCCGACAACGCGGCAACTATGCTGTTGAAACAGCTGAACAGAGTGAAGAGATTATCCAATTTGCATAATTTATCACAGGAAGGAGCATTAGCTTTGGATTTAAGACCTTATCAAATTGTCATTTTCGGTAAAGCAGGCTGCGAAAAATGCAAAATGCTTAATAAGCGAGTCGATAAGATTCTCGAAAATTCTGAATGGCAGGATTTTAAAAAAGTATATCTTGATATCATGACAGAGGATGGGTTGATTGAGTTTTGCAATGCTGAGTGTATCAATCCACAGAGGATTCCGGCCTTCACTGTCAAGAAATTTGACCCCGAACGGGAAAGATATGAGTTTATTATGAATAAAAACCCTGGTTCGCATGATGTGGTATACGGTAGTACAAAACTATACACCTATCTTGGCATACAGACTGACTATAGTTCGACAGGGACAATTACCCCAAAGATGATTCAGCACATTCTGCTGGAGGCAAAAAAAAAGACTGATACCTGATATGAACCAATCCATTTTTCAGCAGATCCCGGAACAGACGCCGCTCTTCGGCTTTCTGCAAAAACCCTCTCTGGTCGATTTTCCCGGCAAGATCTCTGCAGTATTCTTTACATCCGGCTGCAATTTCACCTGTGGGTATTGCCACAATGCGCCGCTGCTTGGCATAAAAAAACAGGGACTTAAAAAGGACGATTTTGTAAAAGCCGTGCGAAAATTCCGGGAAACCGATTGGATCTCCGGAGTTACCATCACCGGTGGCGAACCAACCCTCTGTCCTGATATTCCAATTATCATCTCCTGGCTGAAATCTCTGGGGCTTGCCGTTAAACTCGATACAAATGGATCCAATCCTGCGATGCTTAAGGAATTACTTCCTTTGGTAGATTATATTGCCATGGACATAAAATGCTCACTGCCTGCCTACCCGAATTTTGTTAGATACAATAAAATTAATAATATATCCACCTCTATTGAACTAATAAAGTCGCATGCATTAGATTATGAGTTTCGTACCACCATTATTGAGACTATTCACACTAATGAAGAGATGCATAAAATAGGAGCATTGATTAATGGAGCCAACCGTTACACACTTCAGCCGTTCCTCCCCCGGGAAGATCTGCCAGGTAAAGAGTATCGAACAATGAAACGCACCTCCCCCGATTTGCTGGCAAGATATCGTTATTTGATGGCTCCGTATGCACGAAAAGTTGTTTGGAAAGGAAATTTGTAATGGAGAAACTTATCTCTGAAACAAAAATAGAATTTATCCAACCGCCCTATAAAACTCCATCGAAGGAATACACGCAATTGCAACAGATTCTGGCTATCAGAAAAGAGGTTTTTGTCTTTGGACAGAATGTAGATCCAGCAATAGATCAGGATGGGAAGGATAGTGGTCTGGAGCACTTTCTTATTGTACGCGGAGACGAACCAGCTGGATGCCTCAGATTCCGGCCTCTTGACAATACCACTGTCAAGCTGGAACGAATCGCCATTGTATCAAAATTCAGGGGGTTGGGTCTGGGCAAAAGACTCGTTCAGGCGGCTGTTAAAGAAGCGGGTAAACGAAACTACCAAAAGCTTGTCATGTATGCCCAATTCTATCTTCTTGATTATTATGAGGATCTTGGATTTATTGCTGTCGGAGAACCATTTTATGAGGCAAATATCAAACATATCAAAATGATTCATTGCAGAAATTAAAGGTTTATCCGTCTAGATTCATTTTTATCAGGTTCATTCGGCGCATATAAAAGCCCATTGATATCATCATTATACCGTTGTTATACTCGCCCTGCCCCATTGAAGCCAACACTTCTTTCACAGGAACCGGAACAACATCTATAAGCTCATTTTTATCAAGTTCCTGCTCCCGGATCAGTTCCAGCCCATCAGCGAAAAAAGTTGATACGGTATTATTCATAAAAGCAGGATTAGGTGAAACTTCTCCAATCAATTCAAGGGAACCTGCTCTATATCCAGTCTCTTCAAGGAGCTCTCTCCCAGCACAATATTCAGCAGCCTCCCCCTTCTCTACCATACCTGCAGGAAACTCGAGGGTTATCTCATTACTTCCGTGCCGGTACTGACGAACCATAAGAAAACAGGATCCCAGTTTTTTATCAGTAATATGGGGGATGATTGTAACCCAGTCTGGTGCATCCACTTCATAAAAGGTTCCAGAGAGTCCGTTTACCGTCTCCCGTTGAACCTGATATATATTGAAAATCCGAAAATCATTCAGCCATTTTCTACTGATAGTTTTCCAGACCAAATGGTCATCATTTTTTTTCATCCAGTGCTCCTCGCACCGCTTCCAGCACCTTATCAGTAATATTCATTATTGCCCGGGCGCTTTCACTATCCGGAAACTCTTTCATAAAAAGTCTTCCGGCATCTTCAGCCTGCATGAGTTCTTTCTCCAGAGGTATACTGCCTAAAAAGGGAACCTGCATCTCTTTAGCGGCTTTCTCTCCGCCGCCTTTACCAAAGATATCAATAGAATCACCGCAATGAGGACATTTAAAGCCGCTCATATTTTCAACAACTCCTAACACATGAGCATCTGTTTTTTTGGCAAAATTAATACTCTTTCTTGAATCCAGAATAGCCACTTCCTGTGGAGTAGTAACTATTACACAACCCGCAAGATCTGGTACAGACTGTACAACAGTAAGTGGTTCATCTCCTGTGCCCGGTGGGGAATCAATGATCAGAAAATCGAGATTACCCCAGTTTACATCTGCCAGAAACTGTTTTATTACAGTAATTTTTATTGGTCCGCGCCAAATAACCGGTTCATCATCATCGTTGCCGGAGAGCGCCAGACTTACAGCTTTTATAGGAGCTCCTCCTTCTAAGGGAGAGCCAACTTCAAATGGTTCAATGGTATTTTCAGCACTGGAAAAGAGTCTTTCACCCTGAACTCCAAGCATTTTCGCAATATTGGGTCCATGAAGATCGGTATCTACAACCCCAACACTATAGCCTTTCATGGCAATAGCCAAAGCCAGATTTATTGCAACTGTTGTCTTCCCAACTCCCCCTTTCCCGCTCATGACTAGTATTTTATGAGTGATAGCACCCATTCTCTCCTGTAAACGTTTATCTTGCGCTTCACGTGCTACTTTCTGTGCTTCCTGTGGTCCCTGCATACTGTTACTCCTTATCTATAAGAACTTTTTATTAACATAAGTTCAAAACTCACTGGCAACAACATAACAGAATAGGAGATTTTCAGCAATAATGTTAACTTGATTCTCATTACCAATCATAATTTAATGAGGCATATAAAAATTCTACCGGGTTATAATCGGATTCCCACCTGAAACCCAAGCTTTTCGGGTAAAATAATGGGATTCAATGAAATTTTATAATCTTTTTCTACTATTTCGGGTTCCATATTTCTTGTAAGCCAAATCGCCGCTGCCTGACCGGCAATTGTTGTACCTAAAACAATACTTGCCTGCGTTCTGGGGTCTACTGATGTTATATCATCCAGGATCATAGTAGTAAAAAAGCCAATTAAACCGCCTCCAAGCCCGCCTACCGTTACCAATCCCGTACGTAAAGGACTCCACTTAAGATCTTCCCATAGTTTCAAGCTCCCATATACTGCCAGATCGGTAGTTATCAAACCCCCAATACTTGTTGCCCTGGTATCATCAAACTCAAGAACTGCCTGCGTAAACAGCAGGTAGTAGTAATTTGCCCAAAAATAGCTGTGCAGCATAAAACTTCCCTGCCCTTCCGGAGGGGCACCATCCTTAAACAGAGCATATGCTGCGGCACGGGAACCAACCAGAGTCAGAAGTTGTCCGCCAAGCTCAATTTTTCTACTAAGTGGAAAAGTCCAAATACTGGAAGGATCCACTATTCCTGTGAGGTAGAGATAATTTCCCAGAGATATAAGCTGGGTACTTTCAATCCACCAATCCTGACCACTGCTAATGGAATGATCCTTTGACATAAGCCAGGCACTGCTCAACCCGAGTCCAACACCTGCCAATCCTGTTACTCCGGCCATTACATCATCAAATTCATATCCGAAAAGAGATGGCAGCATCATAGATGTATATGTTGCTGTTGCAAGGTTCCCAAGATAGAATGTGACAATCCCGGAGTTATCCTGGACATCCCGTAAATCCTGAATACGTTTTAGCGCAGATTCCGCGTACGGTGATTCGGGGAATTTATCAAGCAAAGCGAAAAATGAATCTTGTGCCCTGCCGGTATTATTATCGAGCAGCAGCTCAAGACCATCAATATAGAGTGAAGTATCAGTAGTTTCCAGGGCTGATAATGATAAAGTCGGGATAATCATTAAGCTAATTGCCAGAATGAAAATTGCTTTTTTATTCATAGTATCCCCTTGAAGTTCCAAATGATAACAAAAAGTATACAGTAAGGCTCACTAATAGATCAAGACGGACGCTTCTATGATTGCTATTGAAATACAGGCAGAGAACATTGACTGCTGTCCGGGATGGGGATATACTTTCTTTACAACCGTGGTAATACCACCAGCCATATACATTTTTAGCTTTTTGATTCAGGTTTTTCTGAATGGCCAAATCATGGAGGTTTAATATTGAGATTTAAACTGAATCCTGTTACTGTCCCAACTCCTAAAAATATATTCGTAAAACAAATTGAAGAACTTATTCTCTCGGGAGAAGTAGACCCTGGAGAAAAAATACCGTCGGAACGTATCCTTGCAGGTAAAATGGGAATATCCAGACCGGTTGTACACGAAGGATTGATCGAGCTTGCCAGCAAAGGGCTGGTTACCATGAAACCACGACACGGCTGCTATATAAATGATTATAGGAAATCCGGCTCTTTTGAGTTGCTAAACGCTCTCTATCACTACAATTCCGGCGAATTGACAGAAGAAATCCGGGATGGATTGGAAGAACTCAGGACTCTCATTGGTATTGATGCAATCCGGAAAATTACCCAAAAGCCGGAAATAAATAAAATTGCGGATGAACTTACGTCCATTATGAAAGAGGGAGAAATTCTGAAACCCGGTCAGCCTGCTGCGAAAGCAGAAAATGACTATCGGTTTCATTATACAGTCCTGTATCATAGCGGAAATATGATTTATCCCCTGATACTCAACTCAGCCAGAGGAGTTTATCTGAACCTTCTTGAGCATTTTTTCCGTACTCCGGATATTGATATATCGGTAAATAAAATCAAGAAACAATTAATAGATTCCATGACTGCGGGAAATACTGATACTACTAGTGGGCTAATGAAAAAACTCACATCATATAGAACCTATTTTCAGGAATCATATAATGCATCCACGTAAACCAGCCGTAAAAACACTTCACAACATATCAAGAAAACTCAAAAAAAAAAGGTTATCCAGGGTAAAAATCGAAACCTGTTATGATGGTAAATCTATCAGGCTTTCCGGGAAAGTCCAAACCTGGCAACAAAAAGTTGAGGCAGGAAATGTAGCTGCCTCTCTTTCCCGAAAATGTAAGGGAATCGTAAATGACATCATCGCTGAATCAGTGCATGAGCCCCGGTTAAAAACACCCGGATCCGGCGATTTTGATAAAACCCTGGATGGTCTGTCGTATGATGCGGTAATAATCGGAGCCGGAGTAATCGGCTGTTTCATTGCGAGAGAACTTGCACGCTATGAATTATCTGTCGCAGTCCTGGAAAAAGAGACAGATGTAGCAATGCATGCTTCCGGAAGAAACGATGGAATGATTCATCCCGGATTTGCACCCAAACCGGGAACCTTGAAGGCAATGTACAACAGCAAGGGCAACAGCATGTACCCGGCAATAGCTAAAGAACTTGATATTGAGTATCGGCAATGTGGATCTATCCTCTTGTTTTCATCATCCTGGATGCGTCTGCTTGTACCGTTTATAAAATACCGATGCAGGAGAAACGGGGTTTCCGGAAACTACCGGTATATTACATGTATGCAAGTCCGGAACCTGGAACCTCATGTAACGCATAAACAGAAAGGCGGTTTTTATTTCCCCACTGCCGGGATTGTATCGCCTTTTCAGATAACTATCGCTTGTGCGGAACATGCAGCACAGAATGGTGCTGTTTTCCATAGAAATACCTTTGTAACCGGGTTTAAAAACCTGAACAGAAAAAACAAAAGGAAAATTACAGGAATTATTACCAACCATGGGATTATCAGGGCCAATGTTATTATCAACGCGGCAGGGATATGGGCAGATTACATTGCAGGTATGGCTGATGATCAATTCTTTTCCCTTCATGGAAGAAAAGGAACCGATGCAATACTCGATAAAAAAACCGGCAGATACCAAAAGCATATAATGGCAATGCCGTCTTTATTGAAAACGTCGGGTAACCACACCCACTCAAAAGGTGGGGGGATAGTCGTTTGCATTGAGGGGAATACCCTGTTGGGACCTACAGTAGAGGAAATCCCGGATAGGGAAGATTATTCCACGCATAAAAATGAATTTATAAAACTGGAAAAGCATTTGTCCCTCAATACCCGGCTGAAAAAGAGTGATATAATTAACTACTACTCAGGTGTGCGTGCGGCAACATGGAAAGAAGATTTTATCGTGGAAAAATCTGAGCGGATACCAAACCTGGTTCATGCCGCCGGCATACAATCACCCGGCCTTGCAAGTGCTCCTGCTATAGCTGTTGATATCCGCAAAATGGTCCTGGATATCCTTTCCACAGAAAGGGTCGAAAAAGTTGGAAAAACTGATCCAATTCCACTGAAACAAAACTATATTCCCAGCCGTCAACATCTGCCTGTTCTTAAACTCCTTTCAGACGATGAGAAAAAAGCGTTAATCAGGAAAGACCCGCTTTACGGCAATATTATCTGCAGATGTGAGGAGATTTCTGAGGGGGAAGTCCGGGACGCACTCCATTCATCACTACCGGCTGTTACCATTGACGGAATAAAACGGCGTACCCGGGCTGGAACAGGGAGGTGTCACGGAGGATTTTGCCTATCAAATGTCCTGGAGATAATCAGCATTGAAACAGGAATCCCCCAGTCACAGATCACCAGAAAGGGTGGAGATTCAAGAATAATCATCCGGGACATTGGGGGAAAAGAGGGCAGATATGGGGACTGAGATTACAGGTCGACAACCTGAAAAGCAGTATGACATTCTCATAATCGGGGGAGGGCCGGCTGGTATGGCTGCTGCTGCTGCCGGGGCGGAACATGGTGCATCTGTTTGCCTTATTGAACGAAACAACAAATTAGGCGGAATCCTGAAGCAGTGTATTCATGATGGATTTGGGATTATTAAGTTTAGTGAGCGTTTAACGGGGCCGGAATACGCTTACCGATATAGAAACCTGGTGAAATCATACGGCAGCAAGGTAACAGTACTAACCTCCGCGTATGCCTCAGAAATCTCATACCATCCTGGGAAATCAGCCGTTTACCCGTTTACCACAGAGATAATAACAGCTCAAAATGGAGCTCTTTGCTTTACATCATCAAACTTGATACTGGCAATGGGATGCCGGGAAAAAAGTGACAGACAGGTTTTTATCCATGGTGACAGACCGGCCGGAATTCTCACCGCCGGACAGGCGCAATATTTTATTAATATTCAGGGACTTATGCCCTGCAAACGCTGCATAATCCTGGGAAGCGGTGATATCGGTCTGATTATGGCAAGAAGGCTTGTTCTTGAGGGAGCTGAGGTAGAAGGAGTATACGAAATCCAGAACGAACCCTCAGGACTAAAGCGTAATATTGTACAATGCCTGGATGATTTCTCGATTCCGCTTCATCTCCAAACAACCGTAACTGAAGTGCATGGAAGAGAACGGGTGGAATCAATAACCGTATGCAAGGTAGATGATAATCAAAAAGAAATACTGGGGACTGAAAAAACTATTAATTGTGATTCTCTTATCGTCAGTGTCGGGTTAATCCCCGAAAATGATATTCTCAATTTCCCTCAGGTTTTACTTGACCCCCATACCGGCGGTCCGGAAGTAGACCAAAATATGCAGACAAGAATTCCCGGGTTGTTTTCCTGTGGTAATGCCTTACATGTTTGTGACCTTGTTGATTATGTATCTGAGAGCGGAGAGACCGCAGGGACTTATGCAGCAAAAGTTTCACAAAATTCGGGGATTCCCAACAGAACTGTGGAAATACAATCCTCCGGAAACCTGACCTACCAGATTCCACACTTTATTTCTCTCCCCGACAGCATGAAGGAATCAGCACCCGCACAAAGCATACCGGTCTATTTCAGGGTCGCAAAAAGCACAGAAAAGGCTGAACTTGTTATCAGAAGCGGTAAATCTGTACTAGTACGGAAACGATACACTAATCTTTCACCTCCGGAAATGAAGCGGGTCGAACTTCCCCTGGCTGCTGTTGCCAAAGCCGCTCTCTCATCATCGCTGATTGAGTGCATCATGACAGATTTGGGAGAAATTGATGGATAGCAAAGAAAAAGAAATTTTTTGTATACGGTGCCCGAAAGGATGCCTTATGCATGTAATTATGCGAAAATCGGGTATAGAAGTAACAGGGGCTGAATGCAGAAATGGTATAACTTATGCGGAGTCGGAAATCATTTGCCCTGTGAGGCTGCTTACCACAACCGTAAAAACTGCTTTTCCCAGACAACCAAGACTGCCGGTTAAAACTTCAGGGGAAATCCCTCTTAGTAAGTTTCCTGAAGTTCTTAGGAAGGCTGGTGAAATACTTGTGATAACCGCTCTCCAGCCCGGGGATATAGCAGTAAAAGATATCACTGAGAATGGTATTCATCTTATTTGCACAGGAGGCATCGATAATGACTGATATACTGCTCGTAATTGATTGCGGAACGCAAAGTTTACGGACAGTCCTGTTTAATTCTAAAGGAAAAATAATTGAGAAAGTGAAAATTGAGTATGCTCCTTATACTTCCCCCAAACCTGGCTGGGCAGAACAGGATCCGGAAATTTTTTGGCAGTCCCTGGTTAAGGGCTGCCGCATCCTGAAAAGTAACCAACCGGAAATGTTTGCATCAATTAGCGGGGTCGGAGTCACAACCCTCCGTGACACCATGATTAATCTATCTGAGGATGGGACAGCCCTTCGACATGCAACAACCTGGCTGGATACCAGAAAAGCTTCTCCTGTATATAAACCCGGTTTTATCATGCAGTCCGCATATTCCCTTGTCGGGATGCTGGGAACCATCCGTCAGATTATGGCCGAAGGGAAATTAAACTGGATCAGACAATACCAGCCTGAACTTTGGGAAAAAACATGGAAATTTGTCCAGGTCTCCGGATTCCTGAATTTCCGGTTAACCGGCCAGGCAGCTGACTCAATAGCTTCGATGGTTGGTCATATCCCGGTTAACCATAAAAAAAGAACCTGGGCAAGAAGGGGTTCGTTACTGGATCATATTTTTCCACTTGAGACTGAAAAGCGTCCGCAAATTGTTGAACCTGGAAAGGAAATTGGCACTATAACCAAAAAAGCTGCACTGGAAACAGGCATAGCTGCAGGTACTCCCGTTATCGCATGCGGCGCTGATAAAAGCTGCGAAATAGTAGGAATGGGTGTTCTGGAACCCGACATCGGATCCATCAGTTTTGGGACAACCGCAACTATTTCATTCTCAACAAAACGATACTTCTCACCAATACGGTTTATGCCTGCTTATACCGCAGCTGTTCCCGGCTACTGGGTCCCTGAAATTGAGATATTCCGCGGGTACTGGATGCTTCGCTGGTTCCGCGATGAGCTGGGATACGAGGAAGAGGAAGAGGCAAAAAGAGTCGGAATACTCCCGGAAGAACTTCTTAATACCCTTCTTGACGCAGACCCGCCGGGTAATAACGGTTTGATCCTACATCCTTACTGGAGCCCCGGTCTAAACGTACCCGGTGCCAAAGGCGCAATTATCGGATTTGGCGGGATACATAAAAAAAGCTCAATCTACAGAGGTATCATTGAGGGCCTTGGATATGCTCTGCGTGATGGTATGGAAACGTTAGAGCGGCGGGGAAGAATTTCCTGCAGCTCAGCAGTGGTTTCCGGCGGGGCAAGTCAGAGTGACAGAATTTGCCAGATAACTGCGGATATTCTTGGAAAAAACCTTATCCGTGGGGAAACATATGAAACATCCGCCCTTGGAGCAGCGATTATAACCTCAACAGGAGTCGGAATTCATGAATCCATTCCAGCAGCAACCCGGGTTATGGTCCGCTATACCAGGAAATTCATTCCCGATAAAAAGAACAGTCAACTCTATGATCGTCTGTATAACGAAGTGTACCTGCAAATTTACAAAAAATTACGAAATCTGCATGAGACAATTCGGGATATAACAGGCTACCCGGAAAATAATCCGGATTAATAACAGGAGTAGAACATGGGAACCGGCACAGGCGAAAGAAAGCGATACAAAGGATTCAAACCTGAGTGGGAACAAGTACCTCCTCCGGAAAAATCATTCAGGTCAATTCTCAAATGGGGAAACCCTTTAGTCTTCAAGGAACCGAACGAGCGGCTTTACTCACTTTTAAAGCAGGTCTTAAATCTTTCTGACAAAGATTTTTCCGGAAAAATGAAAGAAGGTCATGAGCAAATAGTAGATTCTGTCCCCTGCTTATTACATCAGCATATTATTGACAAACTGACTGCTATTGTGGGTGTGGGGGAAAAAGGTTTTTCAACACATACTTACGACCGGCTCTCAGCTTCATATGGAAAAACAATGTTTGATCTCTTCCGACTCAGGGAAAAAATTATTGAGAACATTCCCGACATTGTATTATTCCCGGGATCAAAAAAGGAAATTGAGGATATTACCGCTGTTTGTGCTGAATATAGTGTACCACTCTATGTGTATGGAGGCGGTTCATCAGTAACACGCGGAACTGAAGCAGTAAAGGGAGGGGTAACCCTTGACTTGAGAAAAAACTTTAACAAAGTCGTGGAATTTAATGAAACAAACCAGACAATTACCGTTGAAGCCGGAATATCTGGACCAAAGCTGGAGGAAGTCCTGAACAATGCGGAAAAGTTATTTAACGCAAAACGGTCGTATACATGCGGTCACTTTCCTCAGTCATTTGAGTACTCAAGCGTAGGCGGGTGGGTGGTTACCCGTGGAGCCGGCCAGAATTCCACCTATTACGGAAATATTAAGGATATAGTCTTCAGACAGTGGTATTCTACTCCTGTCGGCCCAATAAGCACCTACGGGCTTCCCGCTCATGCAGTCGGTCCTGACCTGGATGAAATAATGATGGGAAGTGAGGGAGCTTACGGGGTTTTAACCCATGTTACATTACGATTTTTCCGGTATCAGCCGGAGAATCGAAAACGATTCAGTTATATTTTTCGAACCTGGGAGGATACTATAGGGGCTGCGCGGGAAATTGTGCAACATGAAGCTGGTTTCCCATCAGTTTTTCGCCTTTCGGATCCGGAAGAGACTGATGTTATGCTTAAGATGTATAAAGTTGAGGGGACAATCATTGAAAGCGCCATGAATCTTTTCGGGTACAAACCTATGGAGCGCTGCCTTTTTCTAGGGTGGACAGAGGGAGAAAAGGGGTTCTCAAAAAACCTGAATCAAACCATTGGAAAAATCTGCAGAAAATTCGGCGGTTTTTATCTTACCGGCTACCCCGTTTCCAGCTGGGAACATGGGCGGTTTACCGATCCCTATCTCCGCGAATCCCTGCAGGATTACGGAATTATTATTGATACTATGGAGTGCGGAGTAACTTGGGATAGCATGAAGGATGTTCACGCCTATGTACGGGCATTTGCAAAATCCCGCCCGGACACTGTGTGCATGACACATATTTCACATGCCTATCCACAGGGAGCTAATCTTTACTTCATCTTTATCGGGAAATTTAATGATAAGGAAGAATACCTCGAATACCAGTCTGGAATTTTTGATAATATCCTTTCCAGCGGTGCTTCCATGAGTCATCATCATGGTGTCGGGAAAATGACAGCACAATGGGTTGAGCAGTCTGTTGGTAGTGAGCGAATGAATGTTTTCCGTGCCCTGAAAAATCATTTTGACCCGGATAATATTATGAACCCGGGAGGAACCCTTGGTCTGGATATGACAGAAAAGGAGAGACGCAAACCTCGCTTTTCTGGAAAAAAGTGGGGATAATCTTACGTAAAAAAAATTTGCTTCCATTAGCCTTCCATTACCCTTGTACTGTCTTAAGATATTAAGTATTATCTTGGTTTATAACTTACGTTATATTGAATGCAGAATTATTGCGTTTTTGCCTTACTGATGGGGGGACTTATAGCAGTGAGCGGGCTATCTTTCAGGCGTGCTGTGATAACGGGCGGTTCAAGTGGTATAGGGTTCTCAATAGCAGCCTGGCTTATTCAGCAGAATACAGAAGTTCTGCTGGTAGCCAGGGATCCGAAAAAACTTGAACAGGCAGCAACACACCTCACATCGACTTACGGTACAACTACCGGGGTCAAGACTCTTTCTCTTGATATTGCTGATCGTGCATTAGTTACAGAAAAACTGGGAAAAGCCTGCAGTGATGAGTTGGCCCCGGATTTGCTGGTTAACTGCGCGGGTTTGTCACATCCAGACTATTTTCAGGAACTAGACTCGGATATTTTCGATGCAACTGTCAGGACAAACCTTACCGGGACCTGGAATGTCCTGAAAACCGTTGTACCGTATATGAAACAGGGAAGCAGAGTGGTGAATGTCTCATCTGTTGCCGGTCTTATCGGTACGTTTGGCTATACTGCTTATGCTGCCACGAAATTCGGTATAGTAGGTTTGAGTGAGGCTTTGAGAAACGAACTCTCCCTTAAGGGAATCCGTGTTTCTGTATTATGCCCTCCTGATACCCATACCCCCCAGCTTGAAAGAGAAAACCTGACAAAACCCCCGGAAACAAAAGCTATATCCGGAAACGCCGGTATTCTGAAACCTGAACAAGTTGCACGGGCACTTTTCAAGGGACTTCGCAAAAATAGATTTATCATAATACCCGGTTTTCAGAGTAAAATGATATATTTGCTGAAGCGTCTTTTCCCCGGAATTATTTATGCAATGATTGATATGTACGCAAAAAAACCCATAGGAAGTGATGATGAGTAATAAAGAAGAGAATCAAAAAATATCTCCTGTTTTCAAAAAATGCTATGCTTTTGAGGATGCAAATGAGGCCCGGCAGGCCGGACTCTACCCATTTTTTAAGCCAATCCAGCGGAACAGCGGGACTAAAGTGTATATTGACGATCGTGAATTACTGATGGCCGGCTCTAACAACTACCTGGGACTTGCAAATGACCCGCGGTTAAAAGAGGCTGCCGAGAGTGTTGTTGAACAATATGGAACAAGCTGTTCCGGATCACGTTTTATGAATGGAACACTTGATCTTCATGAACAGTTGGAGGTAGAGCTTGCAGATTTTGTCAAAAAAGATGCTGCTTTGTGCTTTACAACCGGGTACCAGACCAATCTCGGAGCCATATCAGCAGTGCTGGGAAAAGGGGATCACATAATAAGTGATAAATATAATCATGCCTCTATTATGGACGCAGTGTTCCTTACTACCGGGATGAAGCGAAATATCAACCTGCACAGATACAAACATAACAACATGGAAGAACTGGAAAGAATCCTGAAACGCATACCCAGGAACGCGGGAAAATTAATTGTAACCGATGGGGTCTTTTCCATGGAAGGGGATATTACTGAACTGGTGAAAATACGGGAACTGGCAGATGCCTATAAAGCCGGCATCTATCTTGATGAAGCTCACGCAATTGGGGTAATTGGAAAAACCGGGAGGGGAACCTGTGAGCATTACGAAAACGACTCCCTTGCTGATATCATAATGTGTACCTTCTCAAAATCTTTCGGTTCAATCGGGGGTTTTGTTGCAGGAAGTGCTGAAGTGATAGATTATATTAAACACATGTCAAGGCCTCTTATTTTCAGTGCATCTATGCCGCCGGCTAATATTGCCGCTGCCCGGAAAGCACTTGAAATCATCAAGACAGAACCGGAAAGAGTTCACCGGCTCCAGGCAATTGCTAAAAAAATGATATCCGGCTTCAAGTCTATTGGTTTCAATGTAGGGACTGCTGTAACTCCGGTTGTTCCGCTTATTATTGGGAATAATGAAAAAACTTTTATGTTCTGGAAAAATCTGTATGAACGCGGGATCTATGTAAACCCGGTTATCTCACCTGCGGTCCCGCCAAAAAGATCACTTATCAGGACTTCTTATATGTCCATTCACAAGGACGATGAGCTTGACTGGCTGCTGGAAGTTGCAGAGGAAGAAGGAAAGAAACTGGGAATTATCTGAGGAATCCTTTTTAGAGATTTAAAGGTTGAATTTGTTTTCTTTGTTGGCTAATGAAGATAAACACAAATATATTTTGCAAAATCCCGGCTCAAGCTGTTTAATTCTCCGGTTTTTTTGGAAATAAGAGTAATAGTATCATCCAGTACTTCAGAAATCTCATATATCATTCCCGGCATAACACCAATCTCAAAGCAAGTGTGAAGAAGCCCCGGAATCCGTTCTCCTTCCTCAGTAATTCGAACAATCTTCACTATTTCTCCCGGTTTCGCCTTTGTAAGTCGGGGAGCGTTGAGAATCACTGCTGCATCAGGATTATCCGGAAACGGGTTGCCGTGGGGACATGTCTTGGGAAAATCCAGATATTTATCCAAATGATTAATAAAATCCGGGGAAACCTTATCCTGCAAATGCTCTGCTTCGTTATCTGAAAGCTCCCAGGGGAACTGAAGTTTCTTAACCATGAGGTATTCCAGCAAATAGTGTCTTTTAAGAAGTTCTTCTGCCAGTAATTTTCCGTCAACACACAGGTTTATCATCCCATATTTGTCCTGTTCGACAAAATTGAGTTTTTTCAGGCGCAAAATTGCTTGGGATACAGCCGAAGCCGAAACTCCAATATGCTCGGCAAGCCTTTTATTATTACAATAGAAATAATCCCGTAAAATCAGGTAGATTTGAGTAATATACTCTGATGCAGCGGGATACTTTTTCGTTAGCTCGTTTATTGTTAAGCTCATTCTGTACTTTATCATACTCCTTCTGTTATTTCGAGTATAATTACCTGTTTTCTTATCGGAGCGTCAAGTGAAGGTTGACTCAGCACTAGTACTCCGACAGACTTCTAAAAGAATACTGCCGCATTTAACTTCTTGTGATCCTTTCTCCGCCCCAGAGCTGCCAGGCTCAGGTATATCAATATAAACCCTAATCCTGCCGCGGCAATCCAGCCAAGGGAATGACCTTCAGCAATCTGATAAAACAGAACCGAAACAATCCACGCCAGAAGTGTCAGGTACCCGACAAGCAGTGTCCCATATAGTTTCCCGATTTCCCGTAAAGTTACTCCCAACACTGCCACACAAGGAAAATAGATAAGAACAAACAACATATACGCGTATGCTGCGGCTGGTGTAAACCGGGAGCGAAGAGCCGTAAACATATTCTTTTCTGCATCAATTTCATCTGATACTGAGGTCTCACTTCCAGAGACAATCCCTTTAACCAAACCGAGAAGATTCTGTCCCAATACCTGAAAAGCCCTTCCTGCTTCTAGTAAAATAACGTGAATATTCTTCTGGCCATACTCAGACTCCTCCTGACTGGCATTATCAGATTCGATATAAAGGCTATTCAAAGAACCGATAATAGCTTCTTTCGCAAAAATACCTGTAAAAAGCCCCACGGTTGCCGGCCAGTTTTTTTCAGTAATTCCTATTGGCTTAAAAATGGGGGTAATTGTTTTTCCTATTATGGAAAGAACAGATTTTTCTGAATCATCGTTACCGAAAGTCCCATCGGTTCCCCAGCTGTTTAGGACTGATAGCACAACTACCACTATCAAGATCACTTTACCAGCCCGGAAAACAAACAACTTTAATCTTCCAAACGCATTTTTCAGTACTTTCTGTATTACGGGTACATTATATTCCGGCAGCTCCATGATAAACGGCGAAAAGGATCCTTTGAAAAGCGTACTTTTCATGATCAACCCGGTAAGCATAGCAAGCAGTATTCCTGCAATGTATACCGAAAACACTATCAATCCCGCATATTTGCTGAAAAAAGCAGCCGCAAACAAGGCGTATACCGGAAGTCTTGCACCGCAGGACATAAACGGTACCATAAAAATAGTCAAAAATCTGTCGCGCTTATTTTCCAGTGTCCGGGTGGCCATTATAGCCGGAACCGTGCAGCCAAACCCCACAAGCATTGGTACAAATGCCTTTCCCGGCAGACCGACTAACCGCATAAATCTATCCATCACAAAGGCTGCTCTGGCCATATACCCTGAATCTTCCAGTATTCCCAGCATCAGGAACATAAAGAAAATTATCGGTATGAATGTTGAGATTGTCTGAATTCCTCCGCCCAGTCCACCGGCTAAGAATGCTATAATCCAATCTGGAGCACTAATTGCCTGCAAAAGGAATTCCGGCCCCTGTACAAAAACAGCTCCAAACAAAATATCAAAGAAATCTATAAATGCACCACCAATAGACATGGTTACCAGAAAAACCAGGTACATCACTCCAAAGAAAATGGGTATACCCCAGAATTTATGAAGAACAATATCGTCAAGATTAATCTTTTTTTTCCTGACTTTCCTATGAGTAATATATTCCTGCAGCTTCTGAATACCCTCATACCGGGCTTCGGCAAGCACAATGTCAGGATCATCCGTAAGCTGGGTTTTAACTCCATTCGCTGCAGCGATGAGTTCTTCTGAGATCTCAGGATACTGAACCTGAATTTCTTTTATGATTACCGGGTCACTCTCAAGAAAGCCTAACAGTACACTTCTTCTCCCGATTCGCGCATTTTGGAGAAGAACGTGCTCCGGAAGTTGTGATGCAGCCAAATAGTTTCTTATAGCTTCCGGGTACTGCACCAGCTTTCGGTTCTCTTCCAGAACTCCTTTTTCCAGTATTTCTTTCAGTATTTGAGAAAATCTCTCAATATCTTTCAAGTTGTTTGCGGACATTGCTATAACCGGAATACCAAGTTTTTTGCTTAACCCGTTAACATTTATTTCAATTCCATTTTTCCCTGCAATATCCATTTTGTTAAGAACCAGCATCATGGGGATTTCAAATTCTTTAAGCTGCATTGTAAGGTATAGATTCCTTTCCAGATTTGCCGCATCAACAATATTGATAACCAGGTTGTACTTCTCTGTAGCAAGAAAAGTCCTGGCTGCCATTTCATCCTCTGAATCGGGAATGAGTGTATAAATACCCGGAAGATCAATAACTGATCCTGTTAAAGCGCCCAGCCGCAAGCCCCCTTCTATTTTCTCAACGGTTACCCCGGGCCAGTTCCCAACCCTTTGATCACTGCCGGTTAGAGCATTAAATAAGGTTGTCTTTCCACAGTTCGGGTTCCCTGCTATAGCAACTGTTATTGCATTTTGTTGTTTACTCATCAGAATTTGTTCCTTATGCCTGTATCTATTATTCCTGCTAGTTCTGTACTTTTCTTAAAAGCAAGACTTTTGCTTCTTCTTTTCTGAGACTGAGGGAATAACCGCGCAATTTGATTTCGACCGGGTCACCCAGGGGCGCTGATTTCACATACTCAATAACCACTCCGCGGGTTAACCCCATGGATAAGAGTTTTCTTCTGTATTGTCTGTCTGAATCTATAAACCCCGTTACTTTTGCCCTGTCTCCGGGCTTTAGATTAGAGAGAGTTTCTTCTGTATTCATTTCTTCCCCCATAAGTCGATTAAGCCGAGTCATTCCAAATACCTTCCTAACTTACTCTTACAACTTGAATAAAATCAGCCATGCGTGAATTAATCATAAAGGTACTGCCGCTGAGCCGAACACAGATACCGGAACCGCAACCATTCCCTCTTCTGACACACTCAACCCTGCTTCCCGGAATCATCCCAAGTGAAAGTAGTTTTTTCCGGAATCCCGACTCTTGAACTATACTCGTAACAACCGCAGTATCTCCGGGGTATAATTCTCCAAGTAAGCACTCCGCACGTGCCAATCTATTCTGTCCATTACAGGTATGAGCAGGATTTCTCCCACGACCCCGCTGAAACCGAAATCTTTTTCTTTTTCCGCCGGTTCTGCACTCTCTTTGATTGTTCATGCTGCATTCCCCTATAGGAAGTTCTTGATCCTTACGCTTTTTATCAAACAACTCGTTTACTATGTGATAATATCAATTATTTAATATAATGTCAATTACTTTTGTTTATATGTATTAACTTTTTTACAATAATATTGTAGCTGCTAAGTATGCTTGCTTAATTTCAGTTATAAAACTTGTAGTAAGATGCCCTATACGATAAAATACTTTTTATGAAAATACTATTTATTGGCGGAACGGGGAATATCAGCACTTCAGTAAGCAGCTTGGCAATAGAACTACTTAAAGGATATACATGGGATGCGGTAGTAAACTGGATCGCATTTACGCCGAAAGATGTAAAGAGAGACTTCCGTCTTTTTTCAGGAAAAACACGGCAATATATTTTCATCAGCTCTGCTTCCTGCTATCAAAAACAAGCGGATACCCCATTAATAACTGAATCAACTCCTTTGCATAATCCTCTCTGGGACTACTCAATGCAGAAAATTTTTGATTATTAAAAATTCTTAACCTTTCTCTTACCCAATCTTCACCTCCTGACTTTACATTCAATATTGAAAGGGAAATACATATAAATCCCATATTAAAAAAATATTACATTGGAGAAAAAAAATGAAAAAACTAATTACCGTATTGAGTATACTAATTTTACTAATATCAGTTCCTGCATATTTGTTTGCTGAAGGAACCGTAGAGACTACACAACAAACTGAACCTGTACAGCAGGAAACAGCATCTATCGTGGTACCGACAGACCTGAGTCAGGACGAGTACGATGGCCTGCTCCTTATGCGTGAAGAAGAAAAACTTGCCCGCGATGTATATCTGGAATTAAGTGATATCTGGGGTGTAAGGGTATTCAGTAATATTGCCGGTAGTGAACAGACTCACATGGATGCAGTTCTTACTGTCATGGAAACTTATCATATGGTTGATCCGATTCAGGATGATTCTCGAGGTATATTTACCAACCCGGAACTTGCCGATCTATATGAGCAGCTGATAGAAAAGGGATCCAATTCGCTAACCGATGCTTTCACCGTCGGAGCCATTATTGAAGATCTCGATATTAAAGACCTGCGAGTGCTGCTTTCGAAAACAGAAAATGCAGTTATAATACGGGTCTATGAAAATCTTGAGAAAGGATCAGAAAATCACATGAGAGCCTTTATCCGTCAGATTGAGAATAATCGATCCTCGTATGAAGCACAATTTATTACTGCTGAAGAACTAGCAGAAATATTGGGAAAATGATTAAAGTATGCAATGCATACTTTTTTAGAAAATCGAAAAATACCTTTTTAAAAATTCCGGTTTGCTCTATATGAAGATATGCAAATCGGGATTTTTTTTATTTTCAGATTAGTAATTCCACCACACAACACCCCGCACCACAATAAAAGTTATTCTCTCCCGGTAATTCTCTTACAGTCAATCCGTTTTGCGGCAAATACTCCTGAAAATATTATTAAAGATGAAATCACCATAACAGCCGGGAAACCAATTAATCGAATAAGCACTCCTGCAATAATCGGAAAGATCATGCTCATAATACTTCCAGCTCCAGATAAACCAGTATAAACAGTACGGTTTTCATCATTTGATATCTCGAGAAGTACTCCCGGAGCTGCAATTTGATATAAAGCAAGGCTGATTCCGCTTAACAGGAAAACAATCATATAAAGTGTTTGATTTGAAGAGAGAAGTAATGCCGCTATCGGTACCGTGGTTCCTGTCAAAATAAACATATAGAGAATCCCCTTATACCGCTGATTTTTATTCATCAAATTAAGAATAATATTAGTTGCAAGGCTCCCGCTCATTTGAACCAGCAAATAGGTACCAACCATGGTTCCGGTAAGTTCAAATTTCGTACGTCCCAAAAGTATAAAAAAGGGAATAGTAACAAGAATTATTCCTGAGGTATTAATAAGCAGTAGATACATCTGTAAATTTCTATCTTTACTAATTGCATCACGAAAAGCCCGAAACCTTTCTGCCATACTTATTTTCTTTTTTTCTACCCCGGCAGGCTCCCTTATAAGCCAGAAACCAATTGTTCCAATGAGCAGCAGTACACCTGCAGATATAAAGAGAATACTGTAGTTTACCGGGTAGGCAAAAAAGCCTAACACAAGTTTGACAAGCAGTGCAGAAATAATAACGCCAAAGCTCGAAATAAGCTGCTTCATCAGAAAAAAACGTTTTCTGCTATCCGGTTCAATCGCCCTTCCGAGAATATCCGTATAAGCAATACTTGCAAAAGAACCGCTAAAGGAGAATATGGTCATAATTCCCAATATGACAAACACCTTCCAAATTCCCTCTGATCCTGATCCATCCACCCCTAAAAGAAATACTCCCAGAAGAATAAGTGCTGCAACCCTAAGATAGATACCGATAATGAGGAAACGTTTCTTTTTGGGATACGGCATAAGAATTCCTGCAAAAAAGAGCTGCATAAAGCTTGTGCCGCCAATCATTATAGCCGACAATATACCAAGATGCACTGATGACCCACCAGCCTCGGCAATCATGTTCGGAACAACAGTATTGATATTAATGAAATTCATTGTCAATGCAAGAAACAGGGCATGGAATGTAAATGCAAAAAAATTTCGATTAGTGGTTTTTTTCATTGCGGCCTCGCTTACTTTCGCTATTTTATACTACTATATATTTGGGAGTCTATGGAATTTATCACTATTCAGGGTCAATCTGATTTTTCCGACGGGAAAACACTAAAAAAAGCAGATTCTTTAAAAAATAAAAAATATATTAAAATAGTCTTGACAATATCGATAAAAATTGTTTAATTGTCAACAGCAACTATTGCTATTAGCAACTATAGTTGACTAAAGATAAAAGGATTATATCGGATATGATTGATGAGATTCTCGAGTTGAAAAAACGTTGTAATTTTGGTGATGAAATTGGACAAACTTTCAATCTTACTCTTGGTGAAGTATCCTGCCTTTCAATTATTGCCAGACACAAAACACTCTCATCAAAAAACCTTTCCGCACTTATGGAGTTGTCCCCCTCACGAGGAAGCAGGGTAATAAGCCGATTGTCTCATCGTGGTTTCATTGTTGGCAGATCTGACGAGTCTGACCGCCGGTATCTTTTACTTACTCTTACAGAAGCTGGGAAAAAATGCGATCTTGTAATACAGAAAGAGAAGAAAAATTATGAAGAGCGGATTCTAGCAAAGCTCACCAATGAACAAAAATCGACCGTTAATAACGGTTTAAGTATACTTTTACAAATTTTATAGGGAGAATGAGATAATAATTACAGAAGTGAACAGCGCTATAAACCTGCGCTATTCTGAACTGGCAGAAAGCAGTTGCTGCCTCTCGTGTGGAGGAGCAATAAACCACAGTAAGGTATCTGAGGGAGAGACCTGTGTAGACCTTGGAAGCGGTCGGGGAACAGATGTGCTTCGCATGGCAGAAAGCGTTGGATCTGAAGGATATGTCTATGGTGAGATGATTCCTTTTTTGAAAATTTTCAGACAAGGAAACAAAGAATTAGCCGCTAACCTGGATATTACCGGCTCTCCAACAGTTATTTTTTATGAGAATGGAAAAATTGTCTGAGACAAGCTTACCGGGGGAATAAAACGTTCAGATCTCATAAAAAATCTTTGTTCCAATGTAGATAATTCTTGTTCCTGGTATCCGAATTTTTCATCTTATTGAGCAGAAATTCAAGTCGGTCAGTTACTTTCATACTCCTGTTCTGGCAACTGACTTCTACAAGTCTGGATTCGTGAATCAGGCGAATATCAAATATTTCCTGCAACTCCGCAGTACTGAGGCTGTTAATAGTCATTTTTTTGGTTCATTTTATTTCAGCAAAGGCGGATGAATTTAGTTAAGCGCTGTAGTCACAACCAAGATCCCGAGAAAAGCTCTCTGTTCGGGAGCTTCTCTCATAGCACGATAAAGTCTATTAGTCCATAGAAATAAGTATCTTGGAAACGCTTCCCGGATGCTCATTCCAGTACTCAAGAGCACTTCCAGCTTCCAAAAGCGGTACAATTTGAGTGATCAATTCATCAGCAGGCAGCTTGAAGGCTTTCAAAGCCTCCAGAACGTCCGAGAAATCCTTCTTCACAGCATTTCTAGATCCTCTAATCTGTATCTCTTTCATGACGAACTTCTTTGTCTCATACTCTACCGGGTTCTTTACATACCCGACATAAACCACCCTGCCACCGAAAGAGACAAGATCTACTGCACTCGTATAGGTCGAAGGGAGTCCGATGGCCTCAAGTACGATATTCGAACCATGACCATCAGTGATCTCTGCTAACCGTGCACCTGGATCATCAGTAGAGGAGTTTATGGTATACCGTGCCCCTGATTTCCTTGCCAACTCAAGTTTGCTGTCTTCGATATCAACTGCAATAACGTCAGCTCCAAGAATCGCACCGTTGGCTATGGCTCCAAGACCAACCATACCACAACCGAATACTAACATAGTATCACCTTCACCGGGTTCAGCTCTTCTTGCAGCATGAAATCCAACAGCCAGCGGTTCGACTATCGCTATCTCATCAAATGAGAGAGAGTCCAGATTTCTGATTAGTTTGGTATAAGGAACAGAGAGGAACTCAGTCATCCCGCCATCCTGCTGTACTCCAAGAGTCTCGTTATACTTACATGCATTCGGCCGATCGTGAAGGCAAGGCCAGCAACGTCCGCAGGTAGTATAGGGAAGCACAGAGACCTTATCGCCTTTCGTGAAGTCAGTTGGAACCAGTGACCCGATCTCAACGATCTCAGCTGATATCTCATGCCCGGGGATCCGCGGATATGTTACCAGAGGACTCTTACCTCTATAGGTATTCAGATCAGTTCCGCAGAACCCTACCCTTCTGATACGTACGATAACCTCATCGGGTTCCATAACCGGGTTAGTAAGGTCATCGGCAACTCTGGAGATTCCAGGTTCTACAATTACAAACCCTTTCATAAATTACTCCCTTTATCCACACCACATGTGGCCTTTTCAGCATTGATCCCATCTGATCGCATTATCAGTATCAAGCTTCATCAAGCTGGTTTATAAGCAATCAGAAAGCTGCGGGATTAGCAGCTCTCCGGTATAATTATAATATGTCTTATCTACTAAACCGCAGACGCAACCTCAGAAGCAATCCCCTCAGATGTCAGCTTGAACTGTGCAATCAGTTCTTCATACTGAGCAGAGTGGATAAATTGAGGTCTGTTCTCGGCATCCTCAGCATTGAGAGCGAAAAAGGTACCAGTCTTGTTCAACTTGTTGCTGAACATACGTTTTCTAAACTCAGCCCAGAGGTAGCCGTTATTCTGTTCTGCAAATACGACAATCTTACCTGAAACGTAGAGCTCTTTCATCAACTTCTCATCAACAGACGGCATGTCAATCACGTCGGTAGTGATACCCTTCTCTTTGAGAATGTCAGCTGCGCCAAGTGCCTCGTGGACACCTCTACCGCTTGAGACTATTACTGCACTTGATCCTTCGCTGCTTCGCAGGTAATACCCTTTCCCATAGACGAAATCAGCATCAGGAGTATAGAGAACTGCAGAAGGAGAACGCATAATTCTCACATAGACAAGACCCTTGTTCCCCTCCATAATCCATTTCATGATGTTTATGAGCTGGTTTGGACAAGATACATCGATAATTTTCACATGCCCGATCTCGTTGATGATCATAATATCATCATTACCCATATGGGTTGCACCGTTGGTCTTTGTCTCAAAGTTCGGTGCAGTGGCAAGCAGAGTCATATCATTGATATGACCTTCGGAAAGCCAGTTCTCTGCATCCTCAATCGCCTCTAGTCGCTCCTGCTGACCAACTGCAATCCTTCTAAGAACCTTAATGTCAAAGAAGGGACAGAAGGTGCTGATCCATGTGTTATACCCAAGGGAAGCATACGCTTCACCGATATTCATCATGTTTGCCTCAGCAATACCGACATTCAGGGCACGTGTTGTGTCTACATATCCGACTCCAGCCTGCAGTCCACTTGTAGATGACAAATCGGCATCGATCGAGACAACACGTTCATCCACAGCAAACGTCTTCATGCAGTCCCTGACAATATTACTAGCTCCATATTCTTTGCTGCTATCCAGTTTCGGAAGATTATCATCGTTAAAGACTATCTTCTTATCCCGCTTTGGAACAGGCTTACACACCACAACTCCACCGGTGCTTGTGACACTGAGAGATTTCTTGTCAAATAAGAGGTACATTTTCTTCGCAGCTTCCTTCCATGCATCAAATACTTCAATATTTCCTTTGTACTGCTCAAGCATCTTCAAGAATGAAGCTTCTCTGCGATCTCTTCTCTGCTTCTGAAGTTTGATTTCCTGTTCTGCCAAGTTCTCACTTAGAGTGATCTTGTGGTTACTCAGAAAATGTGAAAAACCTCCGTACCCTTTCTCAGTATTACTGATGATCACTGTGGGTTTTCCATTTCGAGGAGACTCTTTGAATGATTTCAAAGCATCAAAAACCGGCTCATACTGCATTCCATCAACAGAGTAGACATTCCATCCAAACGAAGCAAACTGGGCTTCAAGAGTATCCATCGGTACAATCATCATGTCAGAACGGTCTAACTGGCCCTTATTCCTGTCAACGATGAAACAGAGGTTGTCAAGATGCTTATGCCCTGCAAACATCACAGATTCCCAAACGATACCTTCCTGAAGCTCTCCGTCTCCAAGCAGTGAGAAAACATCAAATCTGTCATCCTCTGCACCGGCAAGAGCATAACCCTGTGCCACACAGCAACCTTGTCCAAGCGGACCGGTAGAGATATGGACTCCCGGAAGGATCGGACCGGGATGCCCGTTCAGAATACTTTCAGCTGAACGTGAATTTATCAGAACCTCCTCTGCAAAATATCCAACATCTGCATAGACTGAGGCCATAGCTGCTACTGCATGCCCCTTGCTCAGTACAAAAAGATCCTGACCCTCTGCGGTGGTATCCTCTGCGGAGTAGTTCATAATATCGCCATAATAGAGTACTGTCAGGGGAATCACTGCTGAAAGCGCCCCACCAGAATGAATCCCCTTGTCTACAGCGCTAGCTCCCTGCTTAAGTGTCTTGATCCGTATATCTGAATCTTTGATCTGAAGAAGTTTTAAAACTCCTTTTTTAATGATAGCATCATTTCTCATTATTTTGTTTCCTTCTTGTATATTTTGGCCATACCATCCCAAGGTTCCGCCATATTCACTAATAAATGGCTGCAATCTTTTTACTACAGATGTATTTTACTTTTTTGTTGCAGAAATCAATTTATTTCATTGATTTATCCAATCTCCTGGCTGTCTGTTATTTATCAGGTTAATGAAAACAGATCGTTCGCCGCTTCCATTATGAAATGTTCCATTCGTATTGCCATCTCATCATAGAACTCTTCCGGAAGGTCATAGAATTTATCCCTGTGTATGAAATTGCCTTGGTCATCCCGCTTTCCCACCGTTGCAAAACAGTACTCTTTAAAGAAGAGGTGATGTGGTGATGGATCAAGAGAACCGGACCGGTTCAACAACGAAAGAGAGTGTTTCGCGAAGGCGGCGCGGAAGCTTTTGGCAAAAGGTCTTCACTACATCACTGTTCCAAGTTCCAGTATCGATCACTGCGGGATTTACTGCAGGATCCAAAGAAAACTTACCAAATGTTTGTATAGACATAGCTACTCCCCAGTTATGGTTTGATCAGGACTTTCAGTCCCTCTTTTTTTTCAAAAACCTCAAAAGCCTTCTCCCATTCATCGATTGAGAACGAGTGGGAAGCAAGTCTCTTCAGGTTTATCTGACCGGATTCGAGCAAGCGGATCGCATGCTTCCATGAAGTCCATACTGAACCCAGAGAACCAGTCACCTTGATCTCCTTAAAACAAATTCTCTCGAAATTCACTTCAAAAGGAGCTCCTGCAAGACCGATCTGTATGAACTGACCCTGCTTTTTAACTGCCTCGATCCCAGTGGCTGTAGCTCGCCCTGAACCCGAACATTCAAGAACCACATCGACACCAGTCCCATCAGTGATCTCTTTGATTCGCTGCTGAAGATCCTCTTTTGTCACATCGATAATCACGTCAGCACCTAATTCGTTTTTCGCAATCTCAAGTCGTTCTGAATCGACATTCGTTCCAGAAACGATGACAAACGCTCCATGCGCTTTTGCAACCTGCAAAGCAATCAACCCAATGACTCCCGGTCCTGAGACAAGTACGACATTTCCTGCCTGTATAGTCGCAAGATCCATGGTTGCATGGGTTACACATGCTGTAGGCTCCAGAAGAGCTCCCTCTTCGAATGAGATATGATCAGCAAGTTTGTGGATTCTTCCCTCCGGAACCAGTGTGTATTTAGCGAATGCTCCATTAAACCAGTACCCAAGAGTTAATCGATTATCACATAGATTATATCGGCCAGTCTTACAGTTATGGCAGACACCACAGTAGGTGAAAGCAGTCTCTGAGGTCACCCGGTCTCCAACCTTACAGGTAGTTACATCCTCGCCGACTTCGGTCACCACACCACTATACTCGTGTCCAGTGACAACCGGTGTGTTTACCGGAATTGCTATGTTACTATGGAGTATATGTATGTCTGAACCGCAAATGCCTGCGGCCTTTACTTCTATCTTCACCTGTCCTGACCCTGGAGTAGGCTCACTCAGCTCACGAACCTCCATGTTACCAGATCCCTTATCATATTTTACCAGTCCTTTCACAACAATACCCCTTGTATGTGTTTAATCCATCGATTTATCACTATCTTCTACCTTTGCCTAACGCATCAGGATACCACCGTTAACATCAATAGTGACTCATCTTCCAGACCTTTGAAAATTCCGATCCCTGCATTGTTCACCAGGATATCGATTCTTCCGTAATGTTCGACAGTCTTTCTAACCATCTCGGCAACTGAAGCCTCATCCTGTACATCAACATCTACAGGCAGCACATCAAACCCAAGTTTACTTAACTCTGCAGCTACTGCCTGATTCTTCTGCTCAGCTATATCTGCTAATACAACAGAGGCGCCCTCTCCGGCAAGCAGCTTAACACTTTTAAAACCTATACCGTCAGCGCTTCCTGTTACTATTACTATTTTTCTTTTTAGTTGTAAATCCATTATAATAACCTCGAACGTTGGCAAGAAATGAAAGGTATCATACCCCAGGGCAAGCCCTGGACCCGGAGCCACAAGTGGCTCCATTCCGCCCCAAGGGACGGGGTATGGTTCCTTGCGTCCTCTGCTCTCACTCGGAAATGGAACCATCATGTTGGTTCCGCTTCTCTCGCTCGTTTGAGAATCAACAAAAATTATTACTCCAATATGTCATGGGGAATATTTTGAAGAACCATTCACAAACATATATACTTCTACCCGAATTTGTTCTGACCCGCTGCCGTCTCTGTAACATACTCATCATACTGTTGTAGTAGATAAGTATGTACCTTATTCACTCAATTTCTTTTTTTGGGGAGCGGTGTCGCTCCCGACTCGAACTATTTTAAATATCACGTGAGCAAAGAGACCTCTCTTTGCTCACAAATATGCATCGTCTATTTCCCGAACAACAGGTTCGGCAGCCATAGGGTCATAGCTGGGAAAACATTAATTAGCAACAGAACAATCAGTAGTGGTGAGAAGAATATGAGTACACTCTTTGCCACCTTCTCTACAGATACATTTGCAACACTACTGAGAACAAAGAGTACCGTTCCAAACGGAGGAGTCACGGTACCGATAACCAAGTTCACTTGCGAATCTCACCTGTTTAGGGATAATAAGGAATTGTCAAGGGTCCCTCCGGTAAAACACAAACCTTCAGGCTCTCTTTCTCCCCGTGTTTCTTTATTATCTCAGAAACAGTCTGCTCTATTGAACGTACCGGCTGAAGAAAAGCCATGCGGATTTCTTCTTCACTTAAATTTTCTGTATACAGGTGCACCGTAGCCCGCATGCATATTTTTGCATGTATTTGTGCCTGCCACATATCCTGAACAGGCTTTTCTGCATCTCTTATTGTCTGCAATAGCTCCTTCGGGGAAGTTGCACTTTGAATAAGTTTTCCATATAACCCATGGGCAGGAATACCATCCCAGCAATAGGCAGCGATGATAATATTCCCTCCGTCCCCAACAATTTCATTGGCAGCGCTCATTCCTTTTACCGCCTGATACAGGTTCAGATCCAGAGGATAACCGGAATTGCTGGTGATAACCAGGTCATACAGGTGAGGAACCCTGACCATCGACTGTTCCTTAACAAAATTAACACCTTCCGCATGCGCTTCCCGCAATCTACCGGCATAGACCCCGGTAATATCCTTGTCCCGGTTCATTGCCACATTCAGAAGAAAAGTGTTCTCTACCATTTCAGCTGCTTCCATAACGTCTTCCCAGATCGGGTTACCCTCAGTTACTCCCCATCGGGCCTGATTGTTGTCAATATTACGTGCTCCATGATTATGCTGAATGGTGGATAATTTAGCAAGTCCCGGCATCAACGCCTTGCCGCCGCCGGAAAACCCCGCAAAAAAGTGGGGTTCAATAAATCCGGTCAGAATTTTTATATCACATGCAAGAAGTTCATTTAAAAGTGACACCTGATTTCCATAGCTGGTAACCCCGACAACCGAATGTTTGTCAGTTGCAGCACAATTATTCTGTACTATGGGATACGTTGATACAATATCACTGCCGAGAATAGCGGTCAGTTCCTCTTTTGTATTAGCCCGATGCGTTCCGGTTGCATTAAAAAAAATAATCTCAGCCCCTTTCTTACCAAGAACAGATAGAAGGGGGGGGAGAATTACCTGATAGGGGGTTGCCCTGCTAATGTCGCTGAATACGATCCCTACCTTTCCTCCGGTGGGAAAGAGTGTCCGTAATGGACCGGAACCGATAGGGCTTTCCAATGCTTTGCTGATTTCAGCCAGAGGGTCGTTAAATCCGGACTGAAAACGGGGTTCAATTACATCAATGGTAAGATTGTCCGGCAAAGAAACAGTCAATGCTCCTTTACCGTAAAGTAGTTTATAATTCATATTTTCCCAACTTATATCGTAAATTTCCGTTTCAAATTCTGTAATTACAGATTCTTGATAAGGGAAAGATTCCCATCTCGGGCAGCCTCGAGAATTGGCCGCATGTATTCTTCAAGCATTTCTGCTGTCAAAGGAATCGGCATATTCTGAAGTTTCATTTTAAGCTGCGGATTTTTCGCTGCCGCAATAGCCCGGTCTATGTGTTCATTTGAAAATCCATCAACCTGACTCAATTTAATAGGGAAACCTATTTTTTCAGAAAGATTCAGCATAGCTTCGGCAACAGCTATCCCTAAATCTCTTCCGGAAAGCGCATCAAGATCCACATCTGTAAAACCTGCTTTTTTGTAAATGTCACCCACAACTCTCAGGGGTCCTTCAATGGCAGGAGCAAAAAATACCGTGTAGTAGGGATTCATCATGGCACAAGCACGTCCATGGGAAAGAATATCAACCAGAGAAAAGCTGGTGAGATGTCCACCATTCGTTCCACCAAGCATTATTGCATAGCCACCGATATCAGTTGCAAGACATAGAGCATCTCTGGCATCTTTATCAGCGGGATTTGCGATAACTTTTTCAATGTTTTCAACAACAAGATTAATGCCCGTCTCAGCTATTTCTTTTATTTTTTCATAATTCGGGCTGTTTACCGCCCCATAGAGAACCTCAAGACAATGGGCGATGCCGTCAAGACCGCCATCCATCGTCAGGTCTTTTGGTGCTCCATAGGTTACAGAGAAATCAAAAAGTGGCATGACCGGAACCACTGCTTCATCAACTACTAGTTTCTTCTGTCCGGTATGCACATTGGTGATATTTGAATACTTTGTAAGGTGGGCTCCTGAGCTTGCAACAGTCTGGATTGCAATATGTGGAGCCAGGGTTTTTCCAAGCTCATCCCGCTTTGCGGTTACATTTCCGGTTCCAAAATAGTCTTCTATTTCTCCTCCCAATGTACGAAGTACTTCGGCGGATTTTAGAACATCAATAGTACTGCCCCCACCAAAGCTTATGATAAATTCAGGATTATACTTTTTAAGCTCTTCAGCGATCCGGTACAGGTCTTCCAGGGGAGCATTAGCTCCCGGACCCCTTACAGAAGCAAGCAGTTTTACCCCGGCTGCTTTGAGTTGTTTTTTTATTTTATCTATATATACTTCACTGCCGGGAAAAGAATCATTTACTAACACAGCGCTTTTGCCAGATTTTTCAGCAAGTTCTCCAATCTTTTCAATGGCATCCCTTCCATACGTATAGGAATTTCCCTTGAAATCCTTCAATAATTTCTGAGCTTTTCTGATATCATTCATATGCTTCTCCTTATAATACTCACTGCACTTACTGCTTCTGGAATATAAGCTTAATCATGGATTTCTTCAAGTGTACCGCTAGTTTTCCAGCGATTATCCCAATCCGGAGATAGTGCATAAGCAAGATTACTTTTTGTAAAAGTAAATTCCGGTATGAGATTTCGGGCAAAAGTTGTTAGGAGTGTTGAATATTTTCTGTCATAATCTGTCATTATTACCTCCTGTTTTCTTTCCAATTGCATTGTGAACCGCAAGAAATTGAAGAACTAAAAATCAGTATATTAGAAACATATATTAGGAATAATTTTACAATAAAACATGACTATGCCCAACTTGCCAAACAACAGGAAATGCCCCTTTCGACATTTGTTCGCGCTGGTTGGAAAGACTGAGTTTAAAGTACACTTCTTACGGTAACCTCTTTACTTCAAACTGCTAATAAATCTTTAAACTGTTCAAGAAGCAGGGAAAATTCACCTAACGCTTTTAGAACCGAACCCGGTGTCGTGATATCAATCCCGGCTTTTTTAAGTGCCGTGTTTATGAAAGGCAGGTAACTTCATCCTTCTTTGTTTCAGATTTAAAATATTGAAAAAAATGCTGGGTTTATTGTGCTTGGGGTAATTTCACTTTTTTTGAAATATAAGATTTCACGTTGCTATATATGGATAAAAATGAAGGCAACCTCTCAAACATAAGATTTAATGTTTCAACCGCTTCCTGCTCCCTTCCGGGATATTCATGAGCAAGACTGTTCCGTAGGATCCTGCTTTCCTGCCACTTTTCGGCATTGTCGATGACACCCAACTTTTCAAGATGATTAAGAATATCTATAAATGGAATTTTTTCATTTTCTGATTCAAGTAAATAATAGAGAGAAGGAAATAATTTCTTACCCATTGAATCCTGTAATTTTGTAAACCGATAAATCATCTGATCTATATGCTCGATCTGCAATTCATTCAAATTGGTGAAAACAGATTCAGAAAGTGGAAAAAAATCAAGCAATGTCAAAGATCTTTGCAGTTTCTGGTAATGTTTATCACATTCCAAAATTGCATTGCTCACATTATTAATCCAAAGATTTTGATTCATATTTTGATGCCTTTTTTCTGAGCCTCTTTCACAATCAGTCTTTCATCGCTCACAATATTAGGTGTGATTACAAGATCAATCCGCTGCTCTCCCATCCTCAGCGACAAGCGAGCAAGAGCTTTAATTCTTCTCCTTACTGCTTCTTCACAGGGAAGATTGGTTTCTACAAGTAAATCAATATCACCACCACGTGCCTCATCGTTAGCGCGTGAACCAAAAAGGAGAACAGGAACCCCATCCCCGAATACTTCCGTCAAGGTACTTTGAATTGTTGTCAATTGGAATTTATTTAATCTCATATAACAATTATTGTAAGTTAAAAATTGAAGAATAGCAATAAACTAACATATGGACAATTACTGCCTTGAGGTAAAATTTATAACATATGGTTTTGTTTTTTTGCTTACATATACCTACCAGCACTGCAGTAGAACCAGAAAATTTACATGTTACAGGATTTTTTGTGAAATGTGAACATTCTTTCTTGTTGACAACAATCTGTGAGAAATATATTCAGCCCTTTTCGAGCAAGTTAATTTACAATATAGTTATAGTATATTTTACGGCAATTATGGTTAGTATAAATCTTTTACTACCCGGTAAAGATCTTCCCGTGTATAGGGTTTTCGTAAAAGAACCTGGTGTCCTGACACATCTTTTAACTCTTTTTCAATATCCTTATCGGTATATCCGGTATAAATAACAACAGGTACTTGTTCATTTATTTTTCTCATTTCCCGTAATGTCTGAATTCCATCTATACCAGGCATATTCACATCCAGGATTATCACCGTGAAAGTCTTATAATCTTCTTTAAACACCTTAATAGCGGTATAGCCATCATTTACGGTAATAACTGACAATCCAAAACTCTGAAGTTGCGCTTGAGTTGCATCCCGAACAATATACTCATCATCAACCAAAAGCACTTTTCCGGTAATTTCTTGAAACTTTTCTTCAAAATCGTTTTTTATCTTTGCTCTCTCCTTCGTTTCTCCGGGGTCTTCCTCTTCCGTGACAACCGGAAGAAAAATTATAAACTCAGTTCCAACTTCCAGAGTGCTCTCGACTCTAATAACTCCTTCGTGCTTTTCAATCATGGAATATACAGAGGTCAATCCTAATCCGGTACCTTTTCCCCGCGTTTTTGTAGTAAAAAAGGGTTCGAAAATTCTTCTCTGGTTAACTGCAGAAATTCCTTGACCAGTATCCCTGATTGAAATTTCGATAAATTCTCCTGGCTGAATCTGCGGCGGAAAAGTATTATCATTAATCTTTTCTTTCGAAAGAAAAATATCTCTTGTTTTAATATTGAGAGAACCGCCTTTCGGCATCGCATCACGGGCGTTAATGCACAGATTGAGAAGAGCATTCTGCAGTAAAACACTATCACCTAAAATCTTTGATTTCCCGGCTTCAAGATCCAGATTGATTGAAATTGATTTGTCGATGCTCCTTGCGAGAAGTCCAATAGTGGAATTAACTACTTCATACAAATTAATAACAAAAAATTTATCAACCGAAGCCCTATTAAAAATATGTAAGGATCATTTTTCACTGTACCATTGATCACGGATCCTCACCGCTTCTTGAATCCTTATCTGTTGATAAAGCAATGATGGGGGCAAATTCTTTCTCAATTGAAAAAGGTGCCAGCACTCCCGATCTCTCTCAGGCTGCCTTAAAAAAACAGATGATTCGTATCGCTTCAAAAGTTATTATTATTTGTGATCACATCAAATTAGAGATGAATTCATTTATGAATTTTGCCGCTCCGAATGAAATCGACCTGCTTATAACCGATACTATTTCAGACAAACTCAGAGAGCAGTATGAGGAAGCAGACATCGAAGTCCTTACGTTTGATTAATCCCTAAAACTCAGATCCAACCCTCGTGATAAGCTGTTTCAAAGCAACTGCTACAGTAGAGGCCGAAACCAATACAATCACTGCAATCATAGTAATTATTGTGCATTAAAAAGCTCAAGGCTAAAATCATGAAATTTTGCAATCCGGCGGCAGATCGGATACTTCCCGATCCACTCATTTTGCAGTGAAGGGTCTTCACCTGTGATTACAATACAGCCGGCACCAGCCCTCTGTGCCGCCTCAGCACCAGTAGCAGAGTCCTCAACAATCACAAGATCCTGAGGATTAATTCCAAGCCTTTTTGCGGCAAGAAGATAGATATCCGGTTCAGGCTTATTTGCAATGTGACCATCATCATACACAATGTATTTTTTGTCGAACCAACGTTCCAGTTGGAATTGTTCAATGAAAAATTCTACATTGGGGTATGCCGATGCGGTTGCTATTGCTCTTGGGATCGACCTTTCGGCAAGATCATCTAAAATCTGGAT
>CAZMOX010000002.1:0-71834 GCA_964567895.1 uncultured Spirochaetales bacterium
TCTCTGCTGAGAGAATTTATCGGCGGATCTATCTTCAATTCTTAACTCTTCAATGCGGATCGCAATAGTTTCATATACTCTGACCGGGAAATAGCTATTGCCCCTAAAGAGGCTACATGATCATTCATTACCTGAGAGTCTATCATAGTCATCCCCAAACCCATTAGATGGCGATACAGGGTAATCAATGCAGTCTTCGATGCGTTAGGGACATGTGAAAACATCGATTCACCAAAAAATGCTGTACCTAAATGCAGTCCATACAATCCGCCAGCCGGTTTTTTTGAGGAATAATCGGCATCCCACACCTCAACTGAATGAGCGTATCCCAGACGATGGAGCTCACAATAGGCATCCAGCATCTCATCAGTAATCCAGGTTCCATCCTGTCCCGGGCGTTCGATTTCCCGGCATGAACGGATTATAGAACGAAAATCCTGATTAAACGTTACGGTGAGACTTGTTCTGTTTAGAAAACGTTTCATGGATTGAGAAATATGCAGTTTCCCCGGCAGAAAAACTGCCCGTTCAGCTGGATTCCACCAGATTATTGGTTCATCAGGTCCATACCAAGGGAATACGCCCTGTTCATAGGCTGAAAGAAGCACACCCGGAGAGAGATTTCCACCAACACCAGCAATCCCTGACTCATCAATATCATCTTCACAGGGAAATTGTATTCTCTGATCCTCTTTGATATAGGGAAAATCCTCTTCCATTGTTATTTTATTGATTCAGTAAAAGCGGCTGCTAATGCGGCTAAGTTTTTTGTTTTTAGTTTTAGTTCATCATCCTTAATATCCACATATGCTGTTCCCCCGCTGGATAAAGATCCAAAAAGAATTTCATCAACAAAGAAATCTTTCATTTGATCCTGCACCATCCGTGATACGTTTCTTGCTCCAAACTCATCCGAGTATCCTTTTACCGCAAACCACTCTATCGCCTGAGATGAAACTTCGAGTTTGACCCGTTTCTTTTTTAGCTGAGCAGAAAAATCATGAATCTCTTTCTTGACGATCAGTATAATTTCTTTGTGTGTCAATCGTTTGAAGGTAACTATTTTATCAAGTCGATTCCGAAATTCCGGAGAAAATATCTTTTCCAGTGCAGTCCTCACAGAGCTGGTTCCTCCAACAGTTCTGGTTCCTCCAACAGTTTCAATAAATCCAATCATGCGTTTTCCAAGATCTCTTGCACCGGCATTACTGGTCATGATAATTATTACATTCCTGAAATCTGCTTTTTTCCCCATATTATCGGTTAGAGTTGCATAATCCAGTATTTGAAGCAAAATATTGTAGACATCCTGATGTGCTTTTTCGATTTCATCCAGAAGGAGCACCGCGTGAGGCTGCCGTCGTACTGCATCAGTTAATAGTCCACCTTCATCATATCCTACATATCCCGGGGGAGATCCTACCAGCCTGCTGACTGTGTGTTTCTCCTGATACTCACTCATGTCAAATCGAATCAGCGGGATATCAAGAACATCAGCCAATTGAACACACAGTTCTGTTTTTCCCACGCCGGTGGGTCCTACGAAGAGAAAGGAGGCGACTGGTTTCCGTTCATTTCCAAATCCTGCTCTATTTCTCTTTATAGCACTTGATACGGTTAAAACCGCTTCATTCTGTCCAAATAGCCGGGTTTCAAGTTCGGTTTCGAGCATTCTCAATCTGTCAAGTTCTGTTTTATTAACATTTGTTACCGGTACGCGGGCAATTCCAGCCACGATTTTCTCAATAAATCTGACATCAACCCGCTTCACTTTTCTACTGCTGTCGGATCCGTCTGTTTTTTCCGCTGCTGTCTGAAGCTGCATAAAGGCACCGGCTTCGTCAATTACGTCGATTGCTTTATCTGGAAGACATCGCTCACGAATATATTTAGTGGAGAGTTCTACTGCAGCTTTAATTGCTTTGTCTGTGTACCTCACGTGATGATACTCCTCATAACGCTCTTTGAGGCCTTTAAGAATATCGAGTGTCTCTTCCTTGGTAGTTTCCGGTACTTCCACTTTCTGGAACCGACGGGAGAGTGCCCCGTCACGGTTAAAAATCTTCTTGAATTCATCCTGGGTGGTAGATCCTATGCAACGGATTTTACCTGCTGCAAGGGAAGGTTTTAAGAGGTTTGCTCCATCAACTGAACCTCCGGAGACTGAACCTGCTCCAATAATTGTATGTATTTCATCAATAAAGAGAATTGCTTCACGCTGTTCGAGCTCTTTCAGCACTGCTTTCAAACGCTCCTCAAAGTCACCGCGATATTTCGTTCCTGCAAGGATTCCCCCCATATCCAGCTCAAATACTTCTGCTTTTTTTAATCTGGCCGGTACATTCCCTGCTTGAATTCTTTGCGCAATCCCTGCTGCAAGGGCTGTCTTTCCCACTCCCGGATCACCTACTAAAACCGGATTATTTTTTACACGCCTGCACAAGACCTGCAAGGTTCGATCCAGTATTTGTTCCCGTCCAATCAATGGATCAAGAGTTCCTTCATTGGCAGCGTGTGAAAGATTTCGTGTATATAATTCCAGAGGATTTTTCTTTTTACTCTGACCGCTGTTACTATCACCCTCAGCACTATCTTCCTGATTTTGATCAGTATGAGCGTCAGAATCCTGCTGCTGATCATCCAGAGTTTTCATAAACCCAGGAAGTCTGTGGCTGATAATTTCCAGTAATGTGTATTTTGTAAGACCTTCTTTCTCAAGAAAAAAGGAGGCATATGATTCCGGTTCATCAAATATGGATGCAAGAATATCTGATACTTCAAGGAACTCTTTCCTAGAAGATTCTGTATGCATAACTGCACGTTCAATTACATCCTGAAACCCTACTGACTGAGTTGGTTCTCCATCCTCATCCACAACAGGAAGTTTTTCGGCAAAAAATGTATTCAGCTTCTCTTTCAGAATCTCTATATCAACCCCTGAGGATTCAAGAATAAATACTGATTCATCATAATACAGAAGGGAATACAGCAGATGCTCAGGTGTAATATATTCATGATGCTGTTCTCGTGCGGTTAAATATGCTGTTCCTAAGGCTTCCTGAACCTTTTCTGATACTTTCATCCGTCTCTCCCAAAGTTGTACTCAACTTAGTTAGCAGTACTCTGCTACATGAGTTGTACTCAACTCAGTTAGTTGTACTCAACTACATTAGTTGTACTCAACTCAGTTAGTTGTACTCAACTACACTGCCTCAAGTATGCATTTAAGCGGGAAATTTTCTTTAAACGCCAAATGCATTACCTTTTCAGCTTTTGTACGTGCAATATCATGAACATAAGTTCCTGCGATCCCACGTCCCTTCTTATGAACCTCCATCATTATCGAAGCAGCCTCTTCAGGTGATTTTTGAAACACCTTCTGCACTGTTTTTAAGACAAATTCCATAGTCGTAAAATCATCATTCATCAGAATAACACGAAACATTGAGGGTTCTCTTATTTCAGCTTGCTGTTCATTAATTATCGAGAACCCCGTTTTTCCTGTCTGATCATCTCTCTGCTCATGTGACATCCACTTAATCTCCATAGAATATTGATTCATTTCCCATAGATATGCATAAATTCATCAAGAAGTTCGGCAGCTTTTGATTTACACTTCCCGCATACTGTTCCAAGCCCTGTTTCTTCCTGAAGCTGTTCCATTGAGCCCACAACTCCAACTTTCACCAGCTCCTCAATTTGCTGATTCGTGACCCCTTTGCACTCACAAATAATCTTTGCTATGCTGTCTTTAAATGGGTTATCACGCTTTTGCCTCTCCAGATAATCATCTATTGCTGCCCGCAGGGCTTTATCGCCCAGTACTGAACAGTGAAACTTATGCTGAGGTAATCCACCAAGTTTATCAGTTATCATTTGTGGGGACAGATTATAGGCTTCCTCAAGGGTCATTCCTAAAGCCATTTCCGACATCATTGAGGTACTTGCTATTGCACTGGCACATCCATAGGTCTTCCATAGACATTCAACGATCTTATCATCATCAATTTTGATGACTACCATCATTTGATCACCGCACGCCATACTACCCACAAGCCCTTTGCCGTCTTCCTTATATTCAGGATCCAGCAGGATATTCTTCGGGTTCATAAAATGTTCTTTTACCGTGTCAGTATATACCCATTCATTCATAAAGCTATCACTCATAGTGTTGACATCTCCCTAAGCCGCTTGATTACCGGTGGTAATATTTCCAATACAAAATCCACTTCTTTTTCTGTGTTAAATTTCCCCAAACTGAATCTAATAGACCCATGCGCAAGCTCCGGTCCAACTCCGGTTGCAATAAGCACATACGATGGTTCAAGTGATCCTGTGGCACATGCTGAACCTGTTGAGACAGATATTCCCTCCATATCAAGATACAGCAGAATGGATTCTCCCTCTGCTCCAGGAAATGATACATTGAGTGTTCCCGGAAGTACTTCTTCAGGATGCCCGTTTACATGTACATTCGGAATAAGGGTCTCTATACCCCGGTATAATTTATTCCGTAGTTTATTGATATACATCATATCAGCAACAAGTTCATTAAATGCAATTTCAGCAGCTGCACCAAGGCCGATTATGCCCGGTGTGTTATAGGTACCGGCACGCTGACCTTGTTCCTGATGTCCTCCACGGATGAGGGGTTCAATGTTTAGTCCCTTCCGGATATATAAGGCACCTATTCCCTTTGGTCCATGCAATTTATGGCCGGATATGCTGGCAAAGTCTACTTTTAAGGCATGTACATCAAGTGAAATTTTACCGGCAGCCTGCACTGCATCGGTATGCATTAACGCTCCGCAGGATATTGCAATCTCTGCTGCCTGGCCAATATCCTGAATCGTTCCAATTTCATTATTTGCCATCATTATAGAAATTAGTGCAACATCGTCGCCTGCTTCACTTCTTAATGCATCCATATCCAGTTTACCATAAGTATCAACTCCAATAATAGTAACAGGTACTCCTTTTTCTTTAAAGGACTCAACGGTTTCAATAATACTGGGATGCTCTATGGATGAGGTAATAATTCGTTTCCTACCGCTCTTTGTAAACATGTGGGTATAAACCAGATTTAATACGGTATTGTTTGACTCAGAACCACCGCTTGTAAAAATTATCTCTTCGGGATCTGCACCCAGAAGCTTAGCGGTTTGTATTCTGGCACGATTCACTGCTGCTGAAGCGGCTCTTCCTGGTCCGTGCATACTTGATGCATTACCGGATAGATCAAAACCTTTTAGGACAGCCTCTTTGACAATCGGGTCGATTCGGGTTGTTGCATTGTTGTCCATATATATGTTTTTTTCAGTCATAGTATTTCCTTTAATAGTGTTTGGAAAAGTGTAGGCATCTCCAGAAAGTTCATTATTGACCGATGGAATTTTCTTGCGTTACTATGCTTTTGGTCACCTGCACTCTTCTAAATACTATCTGAATAACCGTAGTAATAAAGTACTTGCTGAACAATTAATCGTCAAGTTTAGTCTTACAAAGATCAGAAGAAATATAGAAGAACTCCAGCTTCCTGACAAATCGAACATGATTTTTTTCAGCCCATTGTACATATGCACATTCGGGAGGCAAATAAGAAGCAAACATTGCTTTAAATAGATTGACTGATTGGCATCTTGCATGCTCTTTATATCTGGTATTATAGACCTTGCAAAGGTTTGTTTCAGTATCAAGCATAATGCACTGAGAGTCTAAATGATAGGTTACCGTTTTGGATGAGACCGTTTTCTCATGGCAGCACAACCCGCATCGGCAGCACATTTTTTCCCATTCCTGCTTTTTCAAATCCTTAAAAAATCCCATAACCTATTTTCCTGCACTCCGGGTCACCAGATATTCATCAAGTTTCTGCATACTCTCTTCATGACAGGAGGGATATATTGACACAGGCGAAATGGTAATTATACCTTTTTGAAGTTTTGTAAAATCTGATTCATCATGTGCGCTGCCAATCCGTTCCAGCTCGCCCTGCAGCAAATAAGTAACGCTGTCAAACTCAATATCACTTTCCTGAACATGCAGAGTATTCCCATAAGAAAGCAAAGAAAGAGAAGCTGCCTCCCAGCTCCCATTCGGCTCTTTGGGAATATTTATATTCAGGATGATCTCCTTATTCCAGAGAGAAATGAGATCATTCAGATGATTGAGAATAAATTCTGCAGCTTCAACAAATGGAAATGGCGGGAAATAACCGGCAGCCGATACTGCAATAGAGGGAATCCCGAAAAATGCTCCCTGTCTGGCAGCAGCTACGGTACCGGAGTAAACAATATCATTCCCGATGTTATTTCCTTTATTAATACCGGAAATTACCACATCCGGGACAACAGGCACCGCACCTTTTAATGCAAAAAGAATGCAGTCAGCCGGAGTACCGCTGCAGGTAAAAGTTTGTTCATCAACAGCAGTAAAAACAACTGATTTATAAATAGTAATGCCATGAGAAGATGCACTCCGTTCAGTATCAGGCGCTGATATCCAAACGGTATGTTCTTTCCTCAGAGTTTCAGCGAGGAGTGTTAAGCCGTTACTGTCGATTCCATCATCATTTGTGAGTAGTATATTCATAATTTATATATATTTAAGGGAGACAGGAAACGGGAGGCGGGAGGCAGGAAGAGAGAAAAATAAGATTTCAAACTCGTTTTTTCCCGGTCTCCGGTTTCCTGTCTCCTGTCTCCCTATTTCACCATCGCCCGGTCTGCCGGCTTATAAATAAACCAGTCCGGGTGAAACCCGAAGATATGTTCATATTCCTCCAGCCTATCGGTATATTTCTCAATTTTCTCCGCCTGCATAAGGGTTACTGTGCATCCTCCAAATCCGGGACCAATCATTTTTGATCCATAACACCCGGAAGCTTCCATGGCCCGTTTCGTCAGCCAGTCAACCTCCGGACAGGAAACCTCAAAGAGATCCCTGAGTCCGGTCTGCATTCGGTTCATGGCTTTACCATACGCCGGAGCATCTTTTTGTTCAAGTACATGAGCAGCATCTTTCGTCAATCTGCTCTCTTCAAGAATGTAATAACAAAACTTCTTTTGATCCTCAGGGAGGTACTCCGATGCACTTTTCACTTCAGATGAAGTAAGTTCACGAAGAAATCCCGATCCATCCGGAAGTTTTTCCTTGATTGCTGCGAATCCGATGTGGCATGCTTCCTCACGATACATCACATCCTCACGGATTGAAAATGGGGGAATATCACTTTCAGTAATAAGAAACACCTCTTCCTTTAACTGGCAGGGGATATAGGAATAGTCAAGAGAATGAAGATCAAACAGAAGAAGATGATCTTTCCTGGCATAGAGCATAGTCATAATATCGACCAGTCGTGATTTTGCCTGCATAAAAGCAGTTTCGGCAAAATATATTGATTGGATAAGTTGTGTATCATCAATGTCAAAATCATGCAGTTTTTTCACAGAGAGTGCAGCAGCTGTGCAGAGGGCCGTTGAAGACTTGAGTCCTACCTTCTGGGGAATGGAACCCTTAACGGTTATATTCAAGCCTTTAAAGACATAGTTTCTACGAAATATTTCGTGCAGGACTCCTTTAATATAGTTTGCCCAGCGATCCTCCCGTCTGAATTTAAGGTTAGGAATGGTAGTTCTTTTGCGTTCATCAAAATCAGCAGAGTAAAACCGTAGAGAGTTATCCCGTCTTTTTGATACCGCAATTTCAACTGTCTGATCCAATGCCCCGGATAATGTATAACCATCACATAAATCCGAGTACTCTCCCATAAGAGTTACTACTCCGGGAACAGCAACAACAGTCCCGGGAGATTCATTGTATTCAGCCATGTGCAGCTCAACAATACTGCTCATTTATTCCCCCATAAGGAATTGTAGGCCAAATAAAGACATATTGCAACTGAAACTTAAATTTGAAAAAACCCCACACTGTAGTGCAGGGTTTCTTTTGCTGGCTTGCAGCATCATCAGGAATGTTACCTATAGCAGCAGTTTTCAATCCATGTAACCATGAATCTATTCCTTAATTCCGTATTTTTTCTTAAATCGTTCAACTCTACCCGCAGTATCTACCAGCTTTTGTTTCCCGGTAAAGAAAGGGTGACAAGATGAACAAATTTCCACATTCAGATCACCGGCAGTTGACCGGGTTTCGATCACGTTTCCACATACACAAGTAATTGATGCGGTTGCGTATTTGGGATGTATTCCCTGTTTCATAATTTCCTCCAGAATCTATATTGTAATCCACAGCTACGGTTGTTTAGTTTCTTACTCCAAAAATCAGAAGTAATTGCACCAGCAATTACAAAAGTTTTTACGTAAGTAAATACTTCCTTCACAGCAGATTGGGTGTCGTTATTTTCCATTTCCTGTATTCATCGATCTCAGGAACGCTTCATTATTCTTACTTTTCTTCATCCTGTCAATTAGCATTTCCGTCATTTCAATATCTTCAAGAGAATTCATTGCATTCCGCAGAATCCACATTTTAGATATCTCATTTTCCTGCAGGAGGAGCTCCTCACGACGAGTACCTGATTTCTTGATATTTATTGCAGGGTAGAGTCTTCTGTCGGCCATTCTTCGATCAAGAACAATTTCATTATTACCGGTTCCTTTGAACTCTTCGAAAATCACCTCATCCATTCTTGATCCGGTTTCAATCAGGGCAGTTGCTACTATAGTGAGGCTTCCGCCATGCTCAATATTTCTTGCAGCACCAAAAAATCTTTTTGGTTTATGCAGGGCATTTGAGTCGACACCACCGGAGAGAATTTTTCCAGACGTCGGTACTGTCTGGTTATAGGCACGGGCCAGACGGGTGATAGAATCCAAAAGAATTACTACATCACGTTTGTGCTCAACTATACGTTTTGCTTTTTCAATAACCATTTCCGCAACTGATACATGCCGTGATGCCTGTTCATCAAAGGTGGAGGCAATAACCTCCCCTTTTACATTTCGACGCATGTCGGTTACTTCTTCCGGTCGTTCATCAATCAGCAGGACAATAAGTTCTACTTCAGGATGATTTTCCGAGATAGAATTTGCAATCTTCTGCAGAAGTACTGTTTTACCTGTTCGCGGCGGTGATACTATCAAACCACGTTGTCCCTTTCCAATCGGGGCAAACAGGTTAATAAGTCTGGTAGAGGTATCTCCTTTTGAATTTTCCAGATTCAGCCGTTCATCTGCATAGAGAGGGGTGAGACTGTCAAATCCGACACGGGTTTGTGCGAAAGCGGGATCATCATTATTGACTGTCTCAACACGCAGCATCGCAAAAAACCTCTCTCCATCTTTTGGCGGGCGAATTTGTCCAGCTACGGTATCCCCGGTTTTAAGGTTGAAGAGTCTTATTTGTGATGGAGAGATATAGATATCGTCTGATCCGGGAAGATAGCTGTTCTGCGGAGATCTGAGAAAACCATATCCGTCAGGTAGTATTTCCAATGATCCATAAGCGAAGATAATTCCAGCTGAACGGGTATGCGCTTTTAGAATTTCAACAATCACTTCCTGCTTTTTCATAACAAGAAGTGCTTCTACCTGAATTCCCCAATCACTTGCTTTCTCACGTAAATCCGGGACGCTCATAGCTGATAAATCATTTATACTCAGCTTTTCACCCTCATGTTCCGAGCTGTACGGAGTAGTCTGAACAGGTTCCGAATATTCACGGGGTGCACGGTTATTAGATCTTTTATTGTTTGGTTTATTATTATACTTGCTGTTATTACTATTATTTCCACGTGATTGTTTTGATGAGTATTTTGATCCCTGCCGCTGACTCCTGCTATCAGGTTTATCGTAATTTCTCAACTCAGTCTCACCCATCGGCATTCTTGCTTGTGCTGACAACTCCTCAGTACTTGCTGATGCTGCTGAATTTGAAGGTGCCTGTTTTTGTGATTTGGCTTCAACGTTATCCCGTCTTTGCGGGGGATGTTTCCGCTGCTGATCTTCTCTCTGTTCCTGACCCTGAGAACGATCGCTTTCACCATGCTTGGGGTTAGGTTCTGTCTCTTTGATTTCAGGTCTACTTTCTGCGGGCTTTTCGCTTATAGTCGGAGCAGGTGTTTCAGTTGCTGCAACTTCCGGTTCAACTTTGTCAAACAACCCTGGATCTTTTGTCTCTTTTCTTGCTCTTCGTTTTCTAGCAGGCGGTTGTGATTTTACCACCGGTTCTTTGATATCAGTTTTATCCTGATTTTCAGTTCCTTCGGTAATTTCAACTTTTACACTCCGTTTCGGTCGTTTTTTTGCAACAACTTTCTTTTTTATAGATTCAATCACATCTGCACCTTTCGATGGTGTAGTGGTCTCTTTAAGATTACTGATTTTTAGCATTTGAGTCTGTTCTGCAGGTTTTCCTGCGACTACCTCAGCTGCTTCAACCTCATTCATTTCTGATGACATTAAATGCTCCGTATTTATAATTTTTCCTGTTTGCCTGGATTTTTTCCGCATAACATGTACTCGCTAATGTATAATTGCACAGTGATGTTTTTTGATTATCCTCGATAGTACTGTATTTAATACACAAATCTGTAAAGATTTTTAGATAGAATTCAATATGTTTTGTTGATTCATTTAGTATATTGGAAAATTAGTCAATTAGTCAATTTTAAAAATTGACTTCAGAAGTTTTTTGATGAATGATTTAACTTGTTGTATCAATATTACTTATAAATCATCAAAAAACTTCAACTTCATATCTTTGATTTGAATCAGGTTTCTCTTTTCAAAGGCTAAAATCAAAGATTACAGCTTAAGAATTTTGAAAACGTCTCTAATGAAACATTTCAGGTTCTTTAAATATATTGCCACTTGGTTACTATGTCAAGCGGTTCTTTCCCTCTTAAGTAACTATCAAGCAAAAGCATTGCTGCGAGGGAGGCTCGGCTCCGAACCGAAACCCGGGTATATGCATGAAATTTCATCTTGACTGCGGAAACTTTTCGCCCCCTGGCAGCAAAACCAAACCATACTGTTCCGACAGGCTTACCAGGTGTTCCCCCCTCAGGTCCGGCTATACCCGAGATGCTGTAAGCTGCATCAACACCCGAAATTTGCAGTATGTGTTCAGCCATAGCGACAACTATCTCACGCGAGACGGCACCATACTGATCAATTTTTTCCCGGGGAATTTTGAGAAGATTTTCTTTTGCACTGTTGTGATAGGTTACTGCAGTTCCCCAGAAATAGGAGGAACTTCCCGGACTGTCTGTCAAAATTTTTGCGACAAGCCCCCCAGTACAGGATTCAGCACCGGCAATAACCAAATCTTTCTCTTTCAGATTAGATATTAAAGACTCATACGGCATTACATCACTCGGAAGAACCAGTTCCGGACCAAGGTAGTTTGTGATTTTTTTAAGCATCAATTTTCTTGCCCTACCATCATCATCATTATCACTTCTCAAATAGAGGCTGATTCTTAACGGTTGAATTCGTGTACCCCACTCCACTCCCGGTACGGCACACACCCTGCAGGCCTCTTCCAGTTGAGATTCGGGAACAAGAAATACCGAGACTTCTGTTCTGCCCTTTTCCTGTGCTATATGAAAAATCTGTTTTACCAGGGGCAGTACACGAACAAGGAACATCTCCTGCATTTCGACAGGCGGTCCGGGCATCGATAGAATAAGGGTGTCTTTTTGCTTACTCTCAGGATCGGAAAGGGTTCCATAAAATCCCGGAGCTGTTCCTAAAGGATTGGGAATACTGGAAAATCCCTTTGGAAAACGTACCTGACTGAGGTTTGCCTCTCCCGGATCCCTATTCAACCTTTTAATCAGATATGCACGGGCAGCTTCATCCTCGACTAAATCCACACCGGCAGCGCGTGCTATAACATTACGGGTAATATCATCCGTAGTAGGCCCGAGGCCTCCGGTGGTAAGGATAACATCAACATTTCCAATAAGATCACTCAGGACACGGTTAATACCGCTGTCATCGGGTATTATAACTATTTGCTCAACAGAAAAACCTAATGCTGTCATCTCCGCACTGATAAGTTTGGCATGACCATCCTGAATAACGCCGCGAACCAGTTCAGTCCCGATTATACACACAGCAGCGGTAAGTTTTTGTATCAATGAGATCTCCTTCCAGCTATTTTACGCACCACAACCCGGATAAATCCGGCAGTAAGCAAGAGGAGCGAGAGCGCAATAAGTACTTTGGGAAACCAGTCGATCCAACGTGCATAGAGCGTATCTTTGTAGGTATAAATAGGAGCATCAGGGATCATATATCCAACGGTAAATGGTTCCATAATATCAAGAACTCTTCCTGCAGGATCTATAACACAGGTCATCCCCGAATTAGTTCCGCGAACTGATGTCCGCCCCACTTCAACACTCCGGAATGCGCCCATCGCCATATGCTGCATCTGCGCGGAGACCGCACCGGACCAGGAGTCATTAGTCATATTCACCAGAACATCAGCCCCGGTCTGTACAAATTTTGCAGAAAGATCTCCAAAAACATCCTCAAAGCAGATTGGAGTGGAAAAATTCATACCATCTTCTGTACTGAACACAACAGGGTCGTCCCCAGGTATCCAGTAATGATAATCGTTAGCCAAAAGCAGTGCATTAAATCCGGGAAATATATCACCATAAGGAAATCCTTCAGTAAAGGGAACCAGATTCTGCTTCCAGTAAATATCTTTCAGTCCACCATTCTCATAGAGAATAACTGCATTATGATCCTCTCTGTTCAGCGAACCGTCACTCAGCACCGGAGGAAGGTCAGGTTTTTCCAGTCTGTTATCATTGTTTCCGGTTAGAAGCGGAACCGGTAAGTTATTCGCAAAATTCACAAACTCTTCCACTACTGCATAGGAAGCGGGGCTGGTCCGATAGTTTGTATGCCAGTAGACTGAGATAACAAATGCGGTTTCCGACCAGATAACAATATCAGGATCTTCAGCTAATGCAAGATTACTTTGATCCATGAGTGTGTGCAGATTTTTTCGCCAATTGACAATTCCACCTTCCCATGAATCTGCATTATGCTGGATCAGTGCCGGTCTCCAGACTCTGTCGGGAACTTCATTATTGAGTCTGGATATTGAGATAAATCCGAATAGTAACGCAGCTGCAAACAAAACTCCGTAACCGATCCAGATAAATTTGTATGTTTTAATAAATTGTGTAAATTTCTCTCTTTTACCAACAAGCCAATCTGCTACATGCCTTGACAGTATAATCGAAGGAAATACTGTCATGAGGGTAACACCCCAAATCCCAAAGATTGAGGATATCTGGATAAAAGGAATAAAAACATATTGTGAATATCCGACTATTCCATACGGATACCCGACAAACCCCAAAGTTTTCAGATACTCATACCCTACCCATATTATGAGCTGCAGGAGAAATCCGTATTTGGGGAAAATCTTGTCTGCGGCTTTCAGGATGGGAAAAAGGATGATCATCTCAGTTCCCATTATTATTGGTGCTATATAGACTGCCAGGGGATGAAAACTGGCTAACCAGTAGTTAAAGAAAATAAAAAAGATAAATCCGAACAGGAATCCGTAGAATGGAGCTCTAACCCAGCTCGTATTTCTGAGTACGGCAAACATGGGTATCAGCGCTATGAATCCGAGGATACCGATTCCCTTGTTTGAGATGAATCCTGGGAACGCTGCTGAAAAGATCAGGGCAGAGAGGATCAATAAAAAGACCTCAATGACGATTGTCATGAGGCCGCTTCTTCTTTTTCCAATTATATGATAATTCAATTGTTTCATAGGTAATTTCTATTTCTTAATCATGATTCCACTGCAAGAAGTAAGATTTTTGCAAAGACAATGGAAGCGGAATGTACTACCTGTACATGAGCATTTCGAACATTTTTCTGACGTTGTATTTGCGTAAAGATTGCTTTTTTCAGTAGAATCAATATTTATTTCCTGAGTTCCCATGCAATATCTTTTAACTCTTTACCAGGCCGAAATACGGAAACACCATGAGTATCCACAGAGACAATCTCCCCGGTTTTAGGGTTTCTCGCTTTTTCCCGCCCTTTTCTGGTCTTAATCTCAAAGGTTCCAAATCCCCGTAATTCAATTATACGGTCTTCAGCAAGCCCTTCCTTAAATTGTAGAAAAACTTCATCAATAATCTGATGAATATCAGAACGATTCAATTCAAGTTTCTCATAAATTCTATCTATTAACTCAGCTTTTGTTAATTTACGGGATGCCATAGTCCCTCCTATATCGGCTTAACTCTTGATTCGAAGAGTGATAGCACTACTTTAATTATTGCATACCGTTAAGCATAGCGCTTAAACGGGATTTTTTCCTTGCTGTAGTATTCTTGTGATATAAGCCTTTACCCGTGTAAGTATCTATAAGTTTAACTACTGTTCCCAGATCCTGAGCGGCTTTTTCTTTATCATTTGCCTCAACGGTCTCCTTAAACGTACGAATAGCTGTCCTTACCTGACTTTTTGCTCTCTTATTTCTTGTCCTGTTAGTTTCATTTTGTCGTTGACGCTTTCCTGCGGAACCTTTTCCTGCCACGCAATTACCTCCAATAATAACATGAGATTCTTTCAAATTCACTATAAATTATTCATTTTGAATTATTCACAGCCTTATATTTAAGAAAGAATATACTATGATCTTTTTATATTTACATAACAAATCGATTGTATGAAAACATACACCAATTTTACAATCTGCTTATCGGATGGAAAAATAGCATACTGAATAAAACCTGTCAAGATAATAAATTACCAACCAGGATTCATATAAAATTATCAATTTTGCATGAGCTACCTATTAGTAAGTTTTTAATGCTCTCATATATACTTGTTATATAAGTAATTAATTAATCTAATCAAAAACTTGAAAAGACAATTTTCACAAAAAATTGAAAATTAAAAAAAGTTGTCTCAACCTGCACTATTTTTCGGATTATATAGTACAAAGTCCTCTTAAACTGACAGCATCTCTTCAATATACTCTTTATCAACTTCCCATCGTTTATCCAGCTCATTATAAGATAATTTTTCGAAAGAAACAACCATAAGCCGGCCATCAGGAGATGACAGATAAATCTTTTTTGAAAGAATATTTACTTCTGTAATTTTTACCAGATCGTTCTTTATTTTAATCCGGGTTCCTTCCCCTGGCATTCTCTTTTTCTCCTCACGGTAAAAATCATACTCGTAGGAGAGGCAGCAGAGCAACCGACCACAGGGTCCGGATATCTTCATCGAATTAAGTGAGAGGTTCTGTTCTTTTGCCATCTTTATTGATACTGGATTCAGTTTATCAGTAATACTGTGGCAACAATAATCACGTCCACACACAGCAAGACCGCCCAGAACTCTAGATTCGTCCCGCACTCCAATCTGCCTTAGCTCTATACGCATTTTAAAAATAGATACAAGATCTTTTACCAACTCACGGAAATCAATTCTTGTGTCTGCAGTAAAGAAAAAGAGTACTTTTGATTCTCCAAAGAGATAATGTGCAGAGACAAGCTTCATATCAAGTTTATGCTTTCTTATCTTCTCTTTGCAGACACCTATTGCTTCCAGCTCTTTTTTCCTGTTTCGCTCATAGCGATCAAGATCTTTCTCTGATGCAATTCTCTCTATTTTATAGATGTCACTATTTTCCTGTTTCTCTTTTTTTCTTTTCTGCTTCTTATCAGGTCTCTGCCTCTTTTCCTGCTGGATATTCTTGCCGGATCCCTGATCGTCCGAGCCGGACGTACTTTCATCTTTATCGTCGCCGCATCCGTCACATGAACTGCAGTTTTTATTTCCGTGCAATTCCCCAAGAATCATTCCGACATCCATTCCATAGCGGGTTGGGAGCACTACCAGGGTTCCGGTTTCCAAAGTTCTATTAAAAACAGCTATACAGGTCTCATTAGTATTTGGGTTTTTAACTAAATGAATGATCTCTGAAACAACCGGAACAGTTGGAGCAGTATCTCGCTGTTCTCCTGATGCTCCTGCATCTGCCTTTTCTTCAACAGGCTCTTTTTTTTCCGGCTGAGGTATAATATCCTGAGTATCCATATTTTCCATATATGTCCTGCCGCCGTCTGTTTGCGGCAGCTCCTTCACAAATAAATTCTATTGAGATATAGTTTAACGTTTTCTATTTGCAGAATTATATATAAGTAAAGCAAAAACTTCAAATCTACGATTGCATTGATCAAGCTATCATGCTCATAAATAATTGTCAAATACAATTGACGACTGGTAGTAGTACGTGGTATTTTAGATATATGTCAATTTCCGACAGCTAATCTTTGTAAATAATGGACAGGTATAATGCAGTATTTTGATACTCACGCTCACATTGGTTTAATCCATGAAGATCAAATAGAACAATTACTCATAATTCAGCAGGCTAAAAGGTCTGAAGTTAAGCATATCGTAAGTATCTGCAATAGCCTCAGTGACTTTTTTCAGGTATATGACAACTTGAAAACTGCATCAAACGTCTACCACGCTGTTGGTGTATCACCTTCAGAGGTAGCTAATCCTGGAATTGATTGGGAACAAAAGGTATTAAAAGGTGCTGGCTTTGATCGTATAGTAGCGATTGGAGAGATCGGTCTTGATTATTACAGAAAATTCGGTGACAAAAAATCACAGATAGAACTTTTTATACACCAGCTTGATATGGCAAAAAAACTAAATCTACCGGTTATTATTCACAACCGTGAAGCCGGTGCTGATATTATGAATATTCTCTCTGACCGAGTATCTGATAAGGGTGGAATCCTCCATTGTTACTCAGAAGATTATAACTATGCAAAACGAGCATTGGATCTAAATCTTTATATCTCTTTTGCTGGAAATGTTACATATCGTAATGCAAAAAACCTTCATGAAACTGCAGCAATGATTCCTCTCGACCGTATTCTTATTGAAACTGAAAGCCCCTTCATGGTGCCTTCACGTTATAAGGGAAAACGGAACAAACCAGCTTACTTAAGCGAAGTTGCTATTGCAATTGCTGAAATCCGCGGCGAACCGCTTGAAGAAGTGGCTCCTGCCTTATACGAAAACAGCTTAAGAGTTTTTGGGTTGTCTGAATAAGTTTTCATATCATCAACAACTCTCTCGCAGAAAATGAGCATTTTGAGCATTTTCTTACGCGGTATTTGTGTGAAGGTTACTTTTTGCAGGGGAGTCCAGGAATGGAAAAGCACAGACACCTATACCATCCGGTTACCATAGGCTCTATCACCCTTGCCGGTAATCTTTTTCTGGCGCCTCTTGCCGGATTTACTGATCAGGCATTTCGTTCCCTCTGTGTAAACGAGGGAGCAAATCTCACTTTTTCTGAAATGGTCTCCGCGGAGGGACTTGCCCGAAAAAGTGAAAAAACCAGAGCACTCCTCACCCGGGCAGAAAATGAGAAAATATTTGCTGTTCAGCTCTTTATGAAAGACGCTGAGACCGCAATGCGTGGGCTTCCCGCTGTAATTGACTATTCTCCGGATATAATTGATATTAATTGCGGTTGTCCGGTTCCAAAAGTGGTTAAAACCGGTGCGGGATCTGCTCTATTGAAATCTCCTGAAACAATCTATCAGATTGTGCACTCTCTCAGCAGTGAAACAGATATTCCCATCACCGTGAAAATCCGATCAGGATGGGATAGTAGTAGTATAAACTTCCTTGAGACAGCTGATGCAGCACAGCAGGGCGGTGCATCGATGATAACACTGCATGCACGTACCAGAGTAGAGGGATATTCCGGCACTGCAAACCGTGAACATATTAAAATCTTAAAACAGACCTCTCCCGTTCCTATTTTTGGATCCGGGGATCTCTTTTCTCCTGCAGCTGCTCTGCAGATGATTACTGAAACAGGAGTAGATGGTGTTATGTTTGCCCGGGGTACAATTGGAAACCCGTTTATCTTTTCTGAAACTCGTCACCTTCTGGAAACCGGGAACATGCCCCCCGGAATTTCAAAGGAGACCCGGGCAGCAGCTTTTCTCAGCCATCTGGATAAATCTATAATGCTAAAGGGTGAAAACACCGCCTGCAGGGAAATACGCAAGCATGCAGGATCCTATATTAAAGGATTTCCCGGGGCTTCAGAGATGCGAAGGAAAATTGTTAAGGCTTCTACCAGAAAGGATTATGAACAGGTTTTATCCGATTGGGTAAGTCGGGCGACATTTTCAAACTAATCTGATTGGCGTTTCTATGCTGCCGGTTTTTGGTCAGTTGTTAAGGCAATTGACCAAACATAAACAGAGTGATACTTTTACATCTACACTATAGGGGGCTTAAAACGTGAAAGTTCTAGTTCTAGGATCAGGCGCAAAAGACCATGCCATAGCGTGGATGTTTTCAAAAAGCAGAAGAATTGCCGGACTATTTTGTGCACCAGGTAATGCAGGAACAGCATTGCTTGGGACTAATCTACCTGATATTAACCCATCAGATCCTGAGTCAGTGGCGAAAGCATGCAGAAAATATGGTATCTCTTATGTTTTTGCCGGAACAGAGGAACCTCTGGCTGCCGGAGTTCCTGACTATCTCCGATCTCTAGGTATTGCAACATTCGGAGCATCTAGCGTTGCAATGAAATTAGACGGTGACAGGGCTTTTGCAAGAGCATTTTCTGACTACTATGAAATTCCTACTTCAAAATATTCAAGTTTTTCATCCTTACCTGATTTACAAAAATATCTTGATCAGAATAAGGGAATACGTTTTGTAATAAAGAAAAATGAACTTGCCCCCAGTCGAATTATGCTTGATTCATCAGACAGTGACAGGCTTCTTGCCTTTGCAGGCGGACTTCTTAAAGACGGCAATATTATTGTGGAAGAACATTTAAAAGGAATGGCAATTACCCTTACTGTCCTTATAGACGAAAAAGGGTATATGCTCCTTCCTGTCTGTTCTGATTATACCAAAGCAAGTGAACAAGAGCAGGGTGCGGCAACAGGCAGCATGGGATCTATATGTCCGGTTCCCGTATTAACGGCAGACCTTCAGCATCATATTATCAATCATATTATTAAACCGACTGTGGAAGGAATGAAAAAAGAGGGAATGTCCTATAAAGGAGTGCTGATCTTCAGTATCATCCTTACAAATGACGGACCCAAATTAGTAGATTACCATGTCAGGTTCAACGATCCTGCAACTCAGGCAATGGCACCGCTGATTCAATCAGATTTTCTCGATATTATTGAGGCATTGCAAACCCAGAACATTGAAGATTTTAATCTTGAGATTTCAAATCAATCATCTGTAGCAGTTGTAGTGGCCAGTCAGGGATATCCGGAAAATCCGGTAATAGAACGCGAAGTATCCGAACTCCCCTTCTTCTCCAAAAACGCTATTGTCTACAACTCAGCAATGCTCTTCTATGGAGCCGCACAAGAATCAGAAAATAAGCTGATCACAAATGGCGGCCGCTGTTTTTCTGTTGTTGGTTTGGGCACAAATATTATTGAGGCAAATTCCCAGGCATACTCATATATCAAAGACATTCGCTTTGAAGGATCCTGGTATCGTAAAGATATTGGTAATAAATTTTTCGAAGATTGAGTTAATTTCGACTATTTTTGCTGACGCTGAATCTCATACATCATTATTCCGGCAGCCACTGATATATTCAGTGAATCAATATGACCGGATGTAGGAATCGATATAACTCTGTCACAAGTTTCCAAAACCAAACGGCTAAGCCCTTTTCCTTCAGCTCCAAGAACCACTACTGTTTTTCCCGTCATATTTACCGAGGATATTGCTTCACCATTCATGTCAGCACCGTAAATCCAATAGCCCTGTTCTTTTAACTGATCAAGAGCCCTAACCAGGTTTGGTACGATGGCATAGGGGACATACTCAGCAGCACCGGACGATACTTTATATACCGTAGAATTCACCTGTGCACTCCTTCTTTCTGGAAGCAGCAGCAAATCGATAGAAAACTGATCAGCACTTCGCATTACAGCACCAAGATTCTGCGGGTCGGTGACTCCATCCAAAACAACTACGACAGACTTCTCTGCATGTTTACTCGATGTAAGGAATCCCGCAAAACTGGTATTCTTAGTCTTCGTTTTTCCACCAGAGATAATGAGGACTGCTCCGCGATGGCTCCGTCCTTCTGATAGAGAGTCAAGATCTTTTTCACTTGATGATCGAACGGTGACATTCAATGATAAAGCCAGTTTTTCCAACTGTTCATTTCTTTTATGACTTTTTTTGTGCAAATGCAGTTCAGCTCCAGAGCATTCCCCCTTCAAAGCCTCTTCTACTGCATGAAAACCAATAACTACTCTCATTTTTTACAGGTCTACTAATAGAACCGGATCCGGTGCTGCATCTTCGCCCAGCACATCAGCAAGCTCACGCATTAAAGCTTTTGCTTTCATAGAGAGGCGTTTAGGGGTTTCAATTTGCAGTTTTATATACATATCACCTCTATGCTCCTTACTATTCAGGTAGGGAACACCTCTTCCTTTAACACGAAGCATTTTTCCATTCTGTACACCGGACGGTATCTTGACTTTTATTCGAAGGCCGTCAATTGTTTGCACTTCAATATCTCCACCTAATGAGGACTGAGTTATAGAAATTGGGATAACACAGTAAAGATCATTTCCATCCCGTTCAAAATATTTGTGTGCACGAACAGTAACATATACATAAAGATCCCCGGCAGGGCCGCTATTCGGTCCGGCATCTCCCTGTCCAGCTAAGCTTATGCGTTTACCGGTAGCAATTCCAGCCGGAATATTTACCTTTATTTTTTGCTGTTTTTTTGCAATTCCTGAACCACGGCAGGAGCTGCATGGATGTTCAATAACATACCCTTCTCCACCACAGGACGGGCATGCAGCTGCTATGGAGAAAAATCCTGAGTTTCTACGAACTTGTCCTGAACCACCACAAGAAGTACAAACAGATCGTTTGGAACCTGACTCAGCACCGGTTCCGCCGCAGCTGGAACATGCCACATTATGGATATAGGAGATTTCAGCTTTTTTACCAAAAACGGCATCTTTAAAATCTATGTCCAGATTGTAACGAAGGTTTGCTCCTCGTGCCGGTCCCCCACCATCTCTTCCTCCGCGGGATCGTCCACCACCACCGCCAAAAAACGAGTCGAAGGCTCCACCAAAATCACCAAAAATATCACTAAAATCTCTAAATACTGTGGAATAATCATGAGAACCGCCGTTCATTCCTTCAAGTCCTGCAAATCCAAACTGATCATAAGTAGATTTTTTCTGAGCATTGCTCAAAACTTCATAAGATTCGGTAGCTTCTTTAAATCTGCTTTCAGCCTCAGAATCTCCAGGATTCTTATCCGGATGATATTTAACAGCAAGCTTTCTGTATGCTTTTTTTATCTCATCTGCAGTTGCGTTTTTTTGAACATTTAAAACTTCGTAATAATCCCTTTTTGCCAAAGCTGTCTCTACCTCTATGTACTAATTTCTGCTGTTTTCTATAACAACATTATTTTCTTCACCGGAAAGCATACTTTTGTAAAAATAATATACTTTACATCTCATTCCAAGACCTGTCGAACTCAATCGGATCAGAATAGCTAAGCCCTTCCTGCATAATCTGCATTGGAAGGGCTCAGTATATAGTATTACGTTGTCTTAGTCATCCACAACTTCAAAATCAGCATCCTCAACATTGTCATCACCGGATGGTCCCTGCCGGGGCTGTTCTTCAGCTCCTGCTGCTCCGTCGGCGGCACCATCCGCTCCTGGCTGCTGCTGGTCTGCAGATTGTTTGTAGACCTCTTCTGCAAGCTTATAAGCTGCCTGCTGCAGTGCTTCAGTCTTCGTCTTAATACTCTCTAAATCACCGGATTCCAGTGCTGACTTCAGATCAGCCTTAGCCTGCTCAATAGCTGCCTTGTCTTCATCTGAAATTTTATCACCGAACTCTTTAAGGGACTTATCTGTGGTATACATAAGGTTATCTGCAGCATTCCGTGCTTCAATACTCTCTCTCTCCTGCTTATCCTCAGCTGCATGCATTTCTGCTTCTTTCACCATTTTCTCAATTTCACTATCAGAGAGACCTGAGGAGGATTCGATTCGGATTTTCTGCTCTTTTCCTGTTCCCAGGTCTTTAGCTGAAACATGAACTATACCATTTGCATCTATATCAAAGGTTACTTCAATCTGAGGCACTCCGCGAGGTGCTGAAGGTATACCGATGAGATCAAACTTACCGAGAGTTCTGTTCATCGAGGCCATCTCACGCTCGCCCTGGAGGACGTGTATTGAAACTGCTGTCTGATTATCAGCTGCAGTTGAGAAGGTCTGACTCTTCCTTGTAGGAATCGTGGTATTTCTCTCAATTAATTTTGTAAATACTCCGCCAAGAGTTTCAATACCTAATGACAGCGGTGTTACGTCCAGAAGCAGGACATCTTTTACATCGCCTCCAAGAATTCCACCCTGGATTGCAGCACCCATAGCTACTACTTCATCCGGGTTAACTCCTCTGTGAGGTTCCTGTTGGAACAGTTCTTTAACTGCTGCTTGTACAGCCGGTATTCTTGTTGATCCACCCACCAGAATTATCTTATCTATATCTGCAGGTACTACTCCTGCATCTTTCATAGCTTTTCTGCAGGGTTCTTTAGTTTTTTCAATAAGGTCTTGAACCATCTGCTCAAATTTAGCCCGGGTAAGGTTAATCTGAAGGTGTTTTGGTCCGGAGGCATCTGCTGTAACAAAGGGAAGATTGATATCAGTTGACTGACGGCTGGAAAGCTCTATTTTTGCTTTTTCAGCTGCTTCACGAAGTCTCTGAAGAGCCATTCTGTCTTTAGAGAGATCAATTCCGGTATCAGCCTTGAAGGTAGAAACCAACCAGTCCATTATGCGCTGATCAAAGTTATCTCCACCAAGATGCGTATCACCGTTTGTTGATTTTACCTCGAAAACTCCATCACCCAGCTCAAGTACTGAGACATCAAAGGTTCCACCACCAAGGTCGTATACAGCTATTTTCTCTTCATGATTACTATCTTTACCAAAGCCGTAAGCCAGAGAAGCTGCGGTTGGCTCATTAACGATTCTCTTTACTTCAAGACCGGCGATTTTCCCTGCATCTTTTGTAGCCTGTCTTTGTGCATCGTTAAAGTAGGCCGGAACTGTTATGACTGCTTCTGTTACAGCCTCACCCAGATAATCCTCAGCGGTCTGTTTCATTTTCTGCAATACTGCTGCTGAGATTTCCTGAGGTGAATAATCTTTCCCTTGGGCTTCTACACGAACGGTACCACCGGCTGAATCTATTATTTTGTACGGTACCATTTTTATTTCTGATGGTACTTCTGCATATCGTCTCCCGACAAATCTCTTTATAGAGTAGATTGTATTCTCAGGATTTGTAACAATCTGATTTTTTGCCGGTTGTCCAACAAGTCGCTCGCCTTTAGTGGTGAATCCAACGATTGATGGTGTGGTGCGCTGGCCTTCAGAGTTCTGAATAACTACTGGTTCACCCCCTTCCATTACTGCAACACAAGAGTTTGTAGTTCCTAAATCAATTCCAATGATACGTCCCATGTATCTGTCTCCTTATCTTCAATTATGTATGAGGTTCTTTTAAAATTTCCTCATGTTATATACATTTTGATAGCAACTTCCAAAATCGGCTTAATTTTATTTTGTTTTTTTTCCGGATTTTTTCTTCGCTTCTTTCTTTTTCACCTCTTCTACCGGAGGAATGCCCACTTTTACTTTAGCGTGGCGCAATACCCGGTCATGAAGAAAGTAACCTTTCTGATAGTCCTCAATAATAGTCTGGATCGAACAATCATCACACTCTTCCATCATCAGGGCTTCATGTTCCTGGGGATCAAACTCTTTCCCAACAGTATCCATTCTTTTCAAGCCCCAGTTTCGTTCCAACATCCCGACAAATTGTTTCTCTATCAGGCGAAATCCTGAAAGAAAGCTATCAAAATCCTCTGAACTTTCAGCAGACCCAATTGCCCGCTCAAAATCATCAATAACCGAAACCAGATCAGCGAGAAGGTTTGAATTTGCATATTTAATTGCATCTTCTTTCTCTCTGAACATCCTCTTTCTAAAGTTATCAAAATCTGCCTGTTTTCTAAGAAGCTGATCTTTCAAATCTGCATTATCAATCTCTAACTTTCCTACATTCTCCTGCAATTGTAATAATTCCTGCTCTTCCGGTGTAAGCACATCAGTCTCAACACTAGAGTCTTTTTCAGAAGTTTTCTGATTTTCTTTAGCAGCAGTTTCCAAAGTTTCCTCTTCTCCTGCTGCAGTTGCCTGTTCTTTCTCTTCAGCCATCTACATCCCCTATGCATATTAATAAACCCAGTCCATTTTCTGAGCATTTTTTTATATAAATGAAGCTCTATCAAAAACACTCATTCTTGACAGAGCTATACCTTAGAATAAGATGTTTCGCATCTTATTCTAAAAAAGTATGTATTGCATACTTCGCTTACCACGCAGGTATGCTAACTGCACCCTAAACATACTAAGATATTTTTACTGGCGTCAAGTAATTTAAGAATTTAGATCTATTTTTTAGAATTTTTTTTATGATTCAGTAAAGTCCATCAATTCAAGGATTAATTCCACCTCGCCCCGGGGAATCCCGGACAACTCTGCTATACGGGCGGTATCAACTCCTTCCTTTGCATAACCCTCTACAATATCGCGTTTAGTCATTTTTTGTTCGACCTCTTCCGGCTCATCATCCAGGAAAAAGTCTTCATCATCGTCATCAAAGTTCACTTCTTCGACTATCTCATCTTCTTCATCATCGTCATCAAAGTTCACTTTTTCTTCCTCTTCTTCTTCTTCCTCTTCTTCTTCCTCTTCTTCTTCTATGTAAATTGGCTCTGGCTCTGGCTCTGGCTCAGGTACCGATTCTGTTTCTGTTTCTGTTTCTGTTTCTGGTTCTGGTTCTGGTTCTGTTTCCGGCTCCGATCTCCGGTCTCCCGTCTCCGGTAATTCCCTATCTTCTCCTTTATGAGAAATCATCTCTACAGCCTTTTCTGCTGCTGCTGAAATTTTAGAATCAGCAGCTTCCAGCTTTTCGCCTACTTCCCGTACAAAGTTATCAATACACTCCACACGCGACTTTTCTACTTGCTCTAAGACTTCACCATCAAGTAAAGTTATCCGTTCCTCCAGCGCAGCTGTCTCGCGGATAAAGGCTTCAACTTTTTTCTCCATTTCGGCAACGCTTTCTGTTTCAACTTTAAGCTTTTGTAACCGTTTTTCGGCCTTTTGCGTAAGAACACTCAACTCATTTAAAATTCGATGATAATGAGATGTATATGACTGTAATTTTTGAAGGTCGTCAGCATGTCTGTCAAGCTCAGTTAGAGACCCGTCCACTTTCTTCAGGAGAGCACTAACGGTAATTTCATGCCCCTGCACAGAATCTTCCATAGACTCTACCGAGGTACGCATTTTTTTAAACTTCTCATCAAGTTCATCCTGCATATTTTCCATAAGTGTTTTTACAAGATGTATTTGCCGATCTTTTTTATCCAACTGTCGGTAGAAGATAATAATAAAAATAGTAATGAGAAATAGCCCAATATCTATAAGAATATACGTTGAATTCATAACTCTCTCCAATCATAATGAACAAACTTATTAGTTTGTTCATTTTCCTTTACAAAAGCCAACTTGTCAACAACTCCGGTAAATCTGCATACCGGGAAAAAACAATATCGGCCTGAGGATATTTTTTTCTTGCATTTACCCTGTTTTTTGTGATTAGTGCTGTTTTCATGCCGGCAGCCCGGGCTCCAATAATATCTTTTGTATAACTGTTACCCACGTACATGATTTCTGCGGGTTTACAACCCAATTTTTCTGCCAGATAGAGGAATGGTTCTATTCGGGGCTTTAAGTATCCGGTATCTTCAGAGCAGCAAAATGCATCTGAAAGATCAGACACTTGCAGAGCCTCTGGTTTTATACCAAGAGGGAAATCAGAGAGAATCCCTAATTTCAAACCCATATTTTTAAGCTCCAACCATGCTCCTCTCACATTTCTATGTGAATGCACAGATTTGAAAACTGTATCCCAACTACCGTAAATCTTTCTGCTGATCCGGCTCTTTGTTTTGCTGACCAGTTCCCCCTCGGGCAGACGACCCATTGATCTAAGAACCGCTTTAGCCTGCCTGGTTCTGAAACCTTCTTCAAACTCCTCACCGGCCGCTGCCGCATCACGGAGGATTTTCCTGGCCTGACCGTAGTGATAGAGAAGCTTTGGATTTTTCAAGAGGATTGGTATCGAGTAGATACCTATCAAAGATTCCGGATAGAGCGTTCCATCTATGTCGAATCCAACTGCCTTAATAGACACACTAACCCCTTCGTTTTCTTTCACGCAAGTGTATCTCTAACGGAACTGAGGGAAACCCGAGTTCTTTACGAATATTATTTGTAAGATATTGGAGATAACCTTTTGGAAAGCCCTTTAAATGATTAACAAAAAGTAAAAAGTAGACCGGTTTTGTACTTGTTTGGGTTCCATAGAGGATTTTGTAGTACATACCTGTTCCCCGGGGAATTTCATACCTTTCCAACCAGCCTTTTAGAGCCTGATTGAATTTTCCGGTTTCCACACGTTTATTCAACTGTTTCCAGACACCCCAAACGGTATCAAGGAGTTTATCCATACCCTCACCGGTTTTTGCAGACAACGGTACGATCGGAGCAAACCCAAGGATAGGAAAGAGAAACCGCGTCCGATCCGTAATGGCCTCAAGCTGGTTTGGAACATGTTTTATCAGATCCCACTTATTAAGAACCAGAACAACACCCTTCCCTTTTTGGACAATAAGATTGGCAATTTTCTTATCCTGTTCAGAAAGTCCTTCCACCGAATCAATCATAATAAGGACTATATCTGATTCATCTATGGTACTGATGGCACGGTTGACTGAGTAATACTCAACGTTTTCTCCGACTTTTTTCTTCTTTCTGATTCCTGCCGTATCAAGGACAATATAATCACTTCCCTTATAGGAAAAATTACCGGTAACAACATCCCGGGTGGTTCCCGGAATTTCACTTACAATTGAGGACTCAATCCCGGTAAGCTGATTGGTAAGTGTGGATTTACCGGTATTCGGTTTACCCATAATTGCTATTCTTATCTCAGTTTCGATCTCTTCCTCTTCCTCTTCACCTTCCGGCTTTTCATCAAATCTATCTAAATTTACCGTAAGATTCATTTTTTCAAGGAGAGTCTCTTCCAGCTCCTCAACCCCCAACCCATGGGCTGACGAAATTCCTAATACATCCTTAATTCCATAAGAGTAGAATTCCCAAATTTGATCCTCTCTTCCGGGGTTGTCGACTTTATTTACCACTAAAATAATTTTTTTTACGTAGGGTCGAAGTGCCTCAATAAGTGTCTGATCCTCAGGTGTGACTTCAGTTATATCGAGCATGAGCAGTATAATATCCGCCTTTTTAAGGACAGCATAACTTTTTTCTGTGACCAGGTAATCCAATCCTTCCTGATCAAGCTTTAATCCGCCTGTATCCGCCAGCATTACGGGATTTCCTTCGAGATCCCACTTCTCAAATATTGGGTCACGTGTAACTCCAGGCGTTGGATCTGTGATAGCTCTTCTTTTTCTTATAAGCCGATTAAAAAGTGTGGACTTTCCTACATTCGGACGTCCTATTATTGCAACTAATGGTACCTTGATTTTAGGTACTGAAGAAATCGAATCGTTCATTTGACCATTCCCTGACATATTCGTCAATTTTTGTACATGAATCCATTTTCATGATTGTCGCCGCTAATTCCCTAGCCTCCACAATGGTAACTGACCGGATAATTTTCTTAACTTCAAGAACAGCGGTGGGACTCATGCTGAATTCATCAAGTCCCAACCCCAGTAGAAGTACGGTAGAAATGGGATCTGAAGCCATCTCACCGCACATGGCAACCGGTATTCCAGCTTTATGCCCATTATCAATTATCATCTTGAGAAACCGCAGCACTCCAGGATGAAAGGGTTGATAGAGGTAGGCAATTTTCTCATTACCCCTATCAACAGCAATGGTATACTGGATTAGGTCATTTGTCCCAATTGACAGGAAATCTACTTTTCTTGCTATGATATCAGATATAAGCGCTGCAGAAGGAACTTCAATCATGGATCCTATTTGAATATTTTCATCAAAAGGAATTTTTTCGCGTCTGCAGTCCTCTTTTACCTCTTCCAGAACCTGAAGTACGCTTTCAAGCTCTTCTCCCCCGCTTATCATAGGAAACATGATTTTCAGGCTGCCGAATACAGAGGCTCGGAGCATTGCCCTCAGCTGTATTCTGAATATATCTGTATGGGAGAGACAAAAGCGCACTGCTCTCCATCCCAAAATAGGATTTTCTTCATCAAAATCTTCCATTCCAGGGATAACCTTATCACCGCCGACATCAATTGTTCTGATTGTGACAGAACCTTTCCCTTTCATGTGTTTAAGCACATAGGCATATGCATCAAACTGCTCTTCCCCTGAAGCAACACCACCAGGCCGCAAAAAAAGAAATTCAGAACGATAAAGGCCAATCCCGCTTGCCCCATGGGCAATTGTTGAGGCTACCTCTTCCGGTATCTCAATATTTGTTTTGAGCAAAACCCTGTGCCCATCTGTGGTCTCTGCAGGCAGTTTGTGAAGCAGCAATAAATCCTGCTCATGCTTAACCCATTTATCCTGCCGTAATTTATAGTCATCTACCGTATTCCTACCAGGTCGTAGTATTACGGTGCCCTGATTTCCATCAATAATTAAGGTATTACCATTCCTGACTTTTTTTGTCACGGTAGAGAGACCAAGAACCGCAGGAATCTCAAACGATCTTGCCAGGATCGCTGTATGCGATGTTTTTCCTCCGGCATCAAGCACTATTCCCTTAATATATTTTTTATTCATGGTAAGCACTTCTGAAGGAAGCAGCGTCTGAGCTACTAAAATAACTTCTTCTTCAATATCTACCAGTGAAGTGCGCTCAATATACATTAAGTGATGTAAGATTCTACTCTGAATATCTATCAGGTCAACAACCCGCTCATTCAAGTATTCATCATCAGCATCTTCCAGGTTTTTTGTCATCCTGGAAATGGTATCTTCCACGATATGTTCAGCATTCTTACCCTCTTCAGCTATCCCCTGGGTTATCTGGCTTTTCAAATCCGGATCTTCGATCATCATTAAATGAGTTTCGATTATTTCAAGATCTTTTTTCCCGGCAGTCTCCCGGGTTTTTTCGACAAGCTCTTCAAGATCAAGCTTCACCTTGTAGATTGCATTATTAAATCGTGTTATCTCACCTGCAACCTCTTCCTCATCAATAGAGTAAGACGGCACAGTAAGTGTCTGGATTGAGTAGAGAAATACTTTTCCTATTGATATCCCGGGTGAGGCGGGAATACCCTTCATTATTCGCATAGTATAAACACTATAAGGAGTTTTATCTCTGATGTCAAATCTGATTTCTTACGGTTATCATAGACATCCGCGTTCACTTGAGGTACTCTGTTTCTATGCAAAATCATGATTCTAAAGAAGCCAGACAGGGAATACCTCTTATAATGTGGCTTCTTCTTATAGTAGTTATAGCAGGAAGTTTTCTCTATAGTCTACCAAAAATAATACGGAATTATCGGGAATCAGGTCTGGCAGATACGGTCTCTGCATATAGAAGCAGAGAATCTGACACTGAAGCTGTTCAAACTGAAACTGCTCAAATCTATTTTGTTCTGCAGGATGTTAACACACATGAACTTATCTGTGATGCTGTTTCTGTTACTGTATCCTCTCCGGTAAACCTGAACAGCCTTCTGGAACTCCTTATAGCTGGACCGGACTTATCTGTACTCTCCAAAGGATTCATCTCTTTTATTCCGGAAAGCACAAAACTTCTCGGCAGCAGAATTGTTAACCATGCTGCATATATTGACCTCTCTACCGATTTTTATACTGATAGCAATTCCAATCCTCAAGCCGCAGAGCTGGCCGTACGTCAAATTATCAAGACAGCTCTTTCTTACGAATTAGTAGAGGATGTTATTATATTGATTGATGGTGAGTCATATATTAGTTCCCGGAGCACTAGTTCAAGTTTTTCTCCATACAAAAAATCTCCAGGACGACGTTTTTCATCATGAATAAGTGCCAGAAATTCTCTGTTTCCTTTTCTTCCCAGGATTGGTGAAGCAACTATGCGAACCACGCCCGCTCCTTCCTCAGAAAGCTCGCTGCAGGTTGCGGTAAGTATTTCAAAAAGTAGTTCATTATTTGAGACTATCCCATTAAAATCCTGAATATAGCTATCAATTTCAAACTGCGGTTTAATCAGTGCAATCATCCATGCTTCCCGGGTTAAAGAGAGAATTTTTTCAGCTGCTCCCCGTATTGAACGAAATGATAAATCGGCAACAGCCGCATGTGGGCGCGGATCCAGTTCACCAACCTCCATAATATTGGTTCGTTCCATAACAACTACTTTCGGGTGTGTCCGCAGGCTGTAGTCCAGTTGGTTATAGCCTACATCAACTGCATAGACCCTGAGCGCCCCCTCCTGCAAAAGGCAATCGGTAAAGCCGCCGGTTGAGGAACCAGCATCAATCATGATTTTTTCAGCAGGAGAAATCCCCCACTCCAGAAGAGCATGATTTAATTTGACGCCACCTCTTGAAACATACTTATCCCGCACAATTTCCAGCACAGCCGTTATTGGCACACGTTCTTTTGGATTAGCTATCCGGCCTCCGTTTACAGAGACTTCCCTGCATAGTATATAGGAGTAGAGTCTCTCTTTTGGAATATCCGGGTATTTTTTAAACAGCAGCTCAAGGAGAGGCAGGGACTTTCGGGCTTGCATAATTTATATTGAACCTATCATAACTTGTAATCCCATATCACTACCCATTCTCCTGATTGATTCCAGATCCTGTTTCTTAAGGGATTTTACCTCATCAAACTTATATTGCATACCTAATCCCGGTATTACAGGAATCCTCACAATCACATTTATATTCGATTCATTCAGCCGGTTTCATTATTTTAAATCACACATTGTCATTTGTCAAATATTCGGCAATATGTAATCTAATTACTAGTGAGTTAATGGCTCGAAAGATTTCATTTCGGGTCCATTCACCATTTTTTCGTTTATATATACATCAGATCTGAATTGGGCTATTCTCTCCGCGGAAGACGCATTATGAGCCGCCTGCTCCAGCGTTGTATCTCCTGTTGAAATTACACCGTACCCTGCAACAACACAGCAGCCTTTATATTTTCTTAACATATCCAGTATCGGGTTTTCCGGGCTCCGGTTATTCAGTTGATACAAGTCAACAAGACCCAGCCTTGGGTTAAGATAAATTGCTTCTGCATCAATAGGTGCTATGACCGGATGATTATCCGGTTCGTAAGGAATATCTATTTTCTCGCCTGCCAGCACCCCCTCTCCATATTTTTCTGCCAGTATTACCATACCTTCAGCTACAGCCATTGGGTTTGTAGTAATCATACAGGCATTCTGAATAGTATTCCGGTAAATAAGTTTATGCAGAAACAAATCAACCGGGTCTTCATCCCTGAACTCCAGGTCAACCCTCAGAAGAGGAAAATCCATCCCATCAGGAACGGCAGACATCGGGCAGTATATCATCTCATTTGCAGCTGTTTTCTGACTCATTGAACCAGTTCCATATGCCCCGATTTGAATTCTATAGTTATAGCTGAGTCTTTCTGAAAAATCGGAGACCATAATTTTATCTTCTACATCCCTTCTGCCCAGTATTGATTCATCAAGAAGATGCGGTGTAACAGGAAAGAAGCTCTCCCTGCCGAGCTCATGTATCCTGCGCTGGGCAGGAACAATGGGGAATCCTCTGCGTCTTACATACAGAGCCAAAGTTGCACTGTGCTCCAGTGTACTAAGTCTATAGAGACAATCCTCAAGGGATGACCCTCTGGCAAAGGGGCCATGCCCGCGGACAATTGTCAGGTGATTCTCTTTCAGATATTCAGGAAGTCTCTCCTCCATCTCAGGAGACCCTACCGGTTGTTCATAACTTCCTACCTGCACAGAGCCTACAACATGGCTTCCAAAGAGATCTATCGGTGAAAACCGGAATTCCTCCCTGCCTTTCTTATCCAATCCCAAATATTCCAGAAAAATTTCTTTATCTTTCTGATCAAAAGAAATTATAGTAGTGTTCATAAAATGCCCGTGGATAACGGCACGTATTCCTTCAATCTTCAATAGTTTCCTATGAATAGTGGATTCTGTAGACCCCCTGGCATCTCCCCAGCCAACATCAGAAAATCGGATCGGCACGATATCCCGCGATACCAGACTACCAATCTGAGAACCACTGGATGTTATATAAAAATAATCATTATCATCAGAGTCACGTTGGGAAATGTTCCCGCTATGCGTGTTATTTGCATTAACTACTCCCAGGGCATTACCCAACCGTTTGAAGTCTGCATAGATTTTCTCCTGTTTGCTGTTCATGTTGTTACCTGCTCTTTCTGTACAAATTCTTCCATACCCAACCTTCTCAAGGTCTCATTCTCTGGTATGCCATTATCATTCCATCCCATAGCTCTATAGTATTCTTTATGCATTCTGCTAAACACTTCACGGTTACACAAAACATCTTCTCCCTCAACTTGGGTGGGAATTTTAAAGAATCTATCCGGAAGCCAGTCATCTTTATCAGTTTTCCCGCATCGGATATTAAACAGTCTCTCAAGAGATACCGTTCTCTGTGCAAACTGTAACAGTGAACCGGAACTTAAATTATCACCTGTTACAGCATTAATTATAGGAGCATATTCATCAAGGGAGATAGCAAATGAGCTGTACACACATACCCCTATGATATCAATAGCTGTACCTTTTAAAGTGGCATTTTTGGAGATCAGGGGTGTGCCTTCAATACGGTTTCCCGGCCACTCAGCATATCCTGCACAGTAGCTCAATGCAGCAGTATACCCTCCTTCCAGATGACAGCCACCCCGATTACTCATCTCATAACAGAGAGCCTGGCTGAAAGAAGTACGGGGGTCATAAGCCGGAAGTTCCTGCTTTTTAACAGTCATAGATAATTCCGAATGTCCATATCTCGTGCAAAAGCGATAGGATCCCATAGCCAGATACTTTCCAATACCTTCTCCATTTCCAATCAGCTTAACCAAATCAATAAGATACTCTTTATTTCCAAAACGGGGTTCTCCATAATTTTCAACAAAACTTCCAAGATCGCGTAGGAAAAGCTTTTCACCCTCTTCCAGATTCTCTTTACTGTCTGTGATAGAAGTATACATTTCCACAAATGATGCAATTGTTGAACCTAGAGAAATGGTATCCATCCCATATCTGTTTGCAAGATAGTTCACTCTTGCTATGAGGGGAAGATCGTAAATTGACAGATTTGCACCCAAAAGAGCAACTGTCTCAAATTCGGGTCCTTCACCCTTATCAATCACAACTCCACTACTATTCTTTACGGTAGTTACTCGTTTACAAGTAATCGGACAGTTATAACAGGTATCTTTTTTGACCTCTATGGTATCGGAATCCGAACTGGCTATTTGCGCGTAACTTCTTAATGCTTCCCCATCAATACGTTTGATGTCGGAAAGGTCGTGTTTTGTATCAATCATATTATTGTGGATAAGCTGATCAAAATTATTAACCATCCCTGCAAGACTCAGTGATCCCATCGAGGCCAAAGAACCATAGTGCTGCTCTTTTCTGGTAATTTTCCCTACATCCAGTTTAACCTTCGCCTTGTAGACCGAGCCGCTCTTATTTTTAATATCCAGCTCTTTTTCATTATTCACGTTGATTTTACTATTTTTATCCGGTAAAACGGCAACTGCAATCAAATTCTTTGATCCGAAGACAGCTCCTGCCCCCCCTCTTCCAAAGGTACGGCCTTTATCACTCATTACATTTGCAAAAAGCGAGAGCTTTTTTCCTGCTTCACCGATACTCAGTACCTGCATTTTATCAGGCAGTTTTTCTTTAAAGTGCCTCTGAATCTCTTCAGAATTCATCTGCTCAAACTCAGCAGCATCTACTATTTCAGTAGAATTGTTTTTAATAATAAGGTAGACAGGTTTCTCCGACCTTCCTTCAATAATCAGCATATCATATCCGGTCCGTTTAAAATTAACCCCCCAATAACCACCGGAGTTAGCACTTCCATACCCTCCCGTTAGTGGAGATTTGAAATTCATATGAACGCGGCCGGATGTGGGCATTCTCGTCGCTGTTGATGGGGCGGTAGAAATGATAACTACATTATCAGGGGAAAGCGAATCAACTTCTTTAAAAGAGTTTTCATACCTGCCTGATGTATCAAGTTTCAGGAAATGCCGATACAAATAGGCAACCCCAAGTCCTCTGTTTCCATGAAAAAGATGTGCTATTTCCAGATCAAGTTTTTCTTCCCGTACTTCTTTGCTCCCAAGGTTTATAATCAGGATTTTTCCCATATATCCCCCGGGTAATTTCTTACTGTCATTCTCCATCTATCTATCCTTCTATTTTAATTTCCAGTTTGGTTCTCTTTTTTCTATAAAAGCTCTAACACCCTCTTCTGCATCTTCGGTACTGCAGAGATTTGCAAAAGATTTAGATCAGGCTGATTCCTTCTCAACTGAATACCTATATTACCCAGAGAAGTAGCTTCTTCGGGACCGGCAATTATATCCTTTCCGGTTAAGTTGGAGGTAATCTGATTCAGATTGCTATTTTTACAGCCACCGCCAACGATATGGATAACCTTGTGTTCTGTATCAGTAAGTTTCTCAATCTTTTCAATACTGTCCCGGTAGCTGCAGGCAAGAGATAGGTATACCGCTGCCAAAACCTCCTCAATAGTAAGGTTCCTGTTTGTATTGGCAGAAATAGCATCCGGCATATTTACCGGGTTAAAGAAACTACTATCATTGGGATCGAATATCGGAATCTCACTTCTACAGCTGTTAGCCATACTGACTAACTCATCCCAGGAATATTTGTGCCCGCCTTTCTCCATCTCCTTTTTTATGTTTTGGAGAATATGCATGCCGGCAGAATTCTTCAAAAATGTTATTGTGCCTAAGGCTCCACCCTCATTTGCAAAGCCTTCTGTATATACATCGGAATTGATAACTGGTTCTTCCAGCTCCGTCCCAATCAAAGACCAAGTACCCGAAGAGATAAAAAGGAATTTCTCTCTCTCTGCAGGAACTGAAACAACCGCAGATGCCGTATCGTGAGAGGGAACACTGACAAATGGGCACACATTTATTTTTAGAAAATCTGCAATATCCAGTTTCAGATCTCCGTAAACATCTCCATGCTTCGTGAGAGGAGGAAGGAGAGAATCGTTTAGATTGAAATGATTAATCACTTCAGAAGAGTAGGTCCAGTCTCTCATATTCAAAATCTGGGTAGTACTTGCAATTGTTGGTTCTCCACAGATCCTGCCGGTAAAAAGCCAGGCTAACAGGTCGGGAATCAGGAGTAATTGCTTTGCTTCTTTATAATACTCCGGTAGATACTCCTTTATTCCAATAAGCTGATAGAGCGAATTCATTGAATGCTCAAGTATACCCGTTGCATTAAATAATTTTTCCTTTTCCTTTTGCGAAAGAGTATTGAGAATGATCTCTCCAAAAGTGTTCCGATAGCACAGGGGGTTGCCTAAAAGCTGCTGAGATTCACCTAGGAGTCCGAAATCTATCCCCCAGGTTGATATTCCCACCGATTCCACCGGGCCAAATTCAAGATAGCATTTTTGAAGACCTCTTTGTAATTCACGGAAAATATACAAAATATCCCAGTAAAATATGCCATTAACCTTCACCGCCTCATTTGGAACCTGGTGTACAAGCTCTGCTTTTATCCTCTCTCCATCAAAAAGTCCGGATAAAACCCGGATTGAAGAGTTCCCGCAATCAAAGGCCACATAATTCTTTATTCCCATTACTTTCCCTGCCCGTAACGATTACGGGCAAAATCCTGCATAGCTGCAATATCATCGGGATTAATAAGCCGTGGAGTCCTTCCCATTGATTGTGCAAGTATGTAAATGTGAGCAGTTTTCTCTACAACATGAATTGTCTTAAGCGTAGTTTCAAAATCTGCACCTACACAGATACTCCCATGATTGGGTATAATAACTGCATTTCTGTGCCCCAACCCTTTTACGACATTTACAGCCAGCTCCGGAGTGCCGGGAAGAGCATACTCACAATTTATTATTTTATCCCCCACCAACTGAACAAAATCCTCGCCAATTCCCGGAATATCTTCATCGATAACTCCAAAAACACTTGAGTAGACGGGATGATAGTGCATTACACAATTAACATCTTTTCGGGCATTCATTATAGCAATATGAAAGTTGTATTCTATTGAAGGTTTTCGATGTCCATCGACAACTTCTCTTTCAGCACTCATTACAACGACATCATCTTCCCGGATTTCAGGATAACGCATTCCACTTGGCTTGATATAAAACAGATTTGTTTCGGGATCTCTGATGCTCAGATTTCCCCAGGTTCCCACTGTTAATCCTTGTTTATATAATTTTAGCCCACCATCAACAATGGCTTGTTTTAGCTTTTTCTTTACTAATGACAAAACTGGATCTCCTGTATATTATTTATTGTAACAATAAACAAACTTTCTGTTACTTTTGTATCATTTTTATGTTATCATAGTAACATACAAAAAATACGGCGTCAATATTTTATTGTGTAAATTATGCAATTACCTACAGGGGATATAAGATGAGCATTCGTAAAAACAGGGTTGAAACGATTCAAAAGATAGTCAGGGATTCTGCATCTATAACTATAAAAGATCTGGCAGAAGAACTTGCTGTATCGAAGATGACTATAAGAAGGGATCTGGACCAAATTTTGAGCAACCCGAAAATTCAATTCATTAGAGGAATGCTTATATACAACCCAATACTTGATGCTTCTGACGAGTCTCATTATTCTGTTATTTCAGCATCAACACTGAATAAGGAAGCAAAAAAAAGAATAGTTTCCAAGGCACAATCGCTGCTTGAACCAAATGATATAATTCTTATAGATGCTGGATCAACCACAGAGATGCTTGCCAGAATTCTTCCGAAGGAGCTCGAGCTTGATGTGATTTGCTTTAGCCTGAATATACTAAATACTATCCTCAAGTTCGGGAACTGTAATATTACGTTGCCGGGAGGAAAACTCCACTGCAGTTCCATGGTTTTTCAAAGCAGAGAAGGAATTGAGCTATTGAAAAAAACAAGAGTAAAAAAAGCTTTTATATCTGCTTATGGTGTAGATATCAGACTGGGAGTAACCTGTTCTGCGGACTTTGAAAGTGAGCTGAAAATGACAGCTATCAACACGGCGGAACAACGGATTCTTCTAGTGGATTCTTCAAAGTTTGGGAAAGTAACCAATTTTCATTTTGCTGATCTGGAAAATTTTGATACCATTATCACGGACAAATTACTGTCCAAAGAACTAGCAAAAGAGATACGAAGCAGAGGTATAACGCTGTTTATGATGTGAGCTGACTATACTCCCATTTCTTTTGAAAATCTTACAATTTTCTTTGCCAGTCCTTTATCCGAATTTATAGTAACTACAACCCCTTTTAAGGCTGCTGGTGTATCAGCAATTTGATTCTTTAACGGGATTTGGGTCATTTGACGCTTGATTGAAATTTCCGGCTCACTGCCAATTACACTCATCACCGGTCCGGTCATCCCGATGTCTGTGATATAAGCAGTACCTTTGGGAAAAATACGCTCATCAGCCGTTTGAATATGTGTATGGGTACCCACGACTGCTGCTACCGTACCATCAAGGTAAAGAGCCAGTGCTTCCTTCTCTTCAGTAGATTCAGCATGAAAATCAATAAGTATACAGGTATTCGGCCGTTTCACCTGCTGTACAAGTTCTTTACCTATCCGAAAAGGACAGTCAATGGTACTCATATGCATCCGCCCCTGAAGGTTGATAACGACTACCTCAATTCCCTTAACCGTTATCGCAGCTACGCCTTTTCCGGGGACACCCGGGGGATAGTTAGCAGGCCTGATTATCTTCCGTGTGCCGTTCAGCATTGGATAAATCTCATTCTTCTGCCAAATATGGTTTCCCGAGGTGATAATATCCACACCCGCTGCAAATATAGCATCGGCAATTTCAGGAGTTATGCCAAATCCATCAGAAGCATTTTCTCCATTTGCAATTACCACATCGGCACGATAATCTTTAATTAACTGTTTTAATCCCATAAAAATAGCCCTGTTCCCAGGTTGACCACAAATATCACCTAAAAATAGGGCTTGTATATCTTTTCCTGACATAATTCCATCTTTTACCTGCTGATTTCACAGCTTACTTGCTGATTTCACAGCTTACCTGCTGATTTCACAGCTTACTTGCTGATTTATCAGCGGGCGTATTCCACAACCCGTGTTTCACGGATTATTGTAACTTTTATTCTTCCAGGATAACGCATCTCTGCCTCAATTCTTTTGGCTATCTCTTTAGCAAGTTCTTTGGCTTTATCATCACTTACAGATTCATAGTTAACAAGAATCCGCAGTTCACGACCAGCCTGAATTGCATAAGCTTTATCAACACCTTCAAAACTTTCGGATATCCGCTCAAGATCCTCAAGCCGTTTCACATAATTATTCAGTGTTTCTCTTCTTGCCCCAGGTCGTGATGCTGAAATTGCATCTGCAATCTGTACAATTACAGACTCTATGCAACTAGGTTCAACATCATTATGATGGGACAGGATTGCATTAATTACACGTGGATCCTCACCAAGTTTTTTTGCCATTTCCGCACCCATTTCAGCGTGGTTAGCATCACTCTCAGTTTCAACTCCCTTACCGATATCATGCAGTAGTCCGCCCCGTTTTGCTATTTCACGGTCTGCGCCAATTTCTGCTGCAATCATACCCGAAAGGATGGCAACTTCTTTTGCATGATACAATACATTTTGTCCGTAAGAAGTACGAAAATAGAGCCTTCCCAGTATTTTCACAGTTTCCTGACTCATACTATGGATTCCAAGATCAAAGAGTATCTTTTCACCCTCTTCCATAATAGTTTTTGAGATCTCCTTTGTCACCTTCTGAACTACTTCTTCAATTCTTGCCGGATGTATTCTTCCATCCTGAATCAGCCGGCCCAGTGCAACCTTGGCAATCTCTTTTCTTACCGGATCAAAACAGGAGATAACAACGGCTTCCGGTGTATCATCAATGATAACATCAACACCAGTCAATGTTTCCAAAGTTCTGATATTTCTCCCTTCCCGGCCAATAATACGGCCCTTCATCTCGTCGCTCGGTAGACTGACTGAACTAATAGTCACCTCTGAGCTAACATCAGTAGCAATACGCTGAATGGATGTTATAATAATATCACGTGCCAGTTTATCAGCCTTAAGTTGAGCTTCCTGTTCGATTTTATTAACAACAACCTGTGCGTCATGTTTGGCGTCATTCAACATAGATTCCATGATAATTTGTTTCGCTTCATCAGAACTCATTCCGGCAATTCTTTCTAATTCTGACAGCCATTTTGCCTCTTCAGCAGTCAGTTTTGTTTCCCTAAGTGATAATTTTTCCTCTCGGTTTGATAGCTGTTTTCGACCATTTTCTAATTCAGTCTGCTTCCTTTCTAGATTTTCTTCTTTCTGCAGCAGTCTTCTTTCCAGCCGCTGCAATTCACTTCTTCTTTCTCTCGTCTCACGTTCCTGCTGTTGTCTCTCTTTCAGCAGTTGATCTTTTGTTTCAAGTAGAAGCTCTTTCTTTTTTGCTTCTGCTTCTTTTATCGCTTCCTGATTCAAACGCGCAGCTTTCTGTTCAACTGAAGTCAGTTGAAACCTGGCATAGACCAAACGAAATATCCAACCTAGAATCAAACCTGAGAGAAGAAATAGTACTGAAAATATATACCGCGGCATATTCTTCCCCCTGTGTTATTTTTTTCAATAATATGCAAGTACTCGACATCTGTCAAGCAATTGAGCCAATTTCATAAATCAAAGATTTATAAAATATTGGCTTCAGAAGTTTTTTGATAAATGTTTTATCTTATTGTATCAAAAATAATTATAAATCATCAAAAAACTTCACTCATAGGTCGTTCTTTCAAAATTAATAATTTGAAAGAACCTCAATTATAAAAATCTCTTATTTTACTAAAACAAAAAAAGACCGACATTGATATGCCGGTCTCTGCAGAATACATGTTTTAATAGCACTAACCATGTATTTCAGGTATAAGAATATCTTATTCCTCAGGTTTTTCTGGGAAATAGTAATTATTCAGTTTTTTCTGCCTCTACATCAGTTGCTTCCACTACTTCTTCTGTCTTAACAGCTTTAGGAGTTTCTTCAATAATTTTTTCTTCAACTACCGCAGCATCCTGCGTTTCCTCTTTGGTTTTATCTGCTTTTTTATCTTTCTTAGCAGCTTTTGCATCCTTTTCAGAAGCAGCAGTTTTTTTCACTAACTCAATAATAACCATTTCAGCAGCATCACCTTTTCGAAGTCCAATTTTGAGAATTCTGGTGTATCCACCTTTTCTCTCTGCAAACATAGGTGATATTTCAGTAAATAATTTGTTCAATACAGCTTTGTCATTAACATCTTTAGCTATAATTCTTCTATCATGTACTGAGTCAGTTTTTGCTCTGGTAATCATTTTCTCAACTACTTTACGAACTTCCAAGGCTTTCGCTTTAGTTGTTTCTATCCTTTCATAGCGTAAAAGTGAGATCGCCATATTTCGCAACATAGCTTTTCTATGACTCTGCTTTCTATCCAGCCTGTTAAAGCCAACTTTATGCCTCATTATCTTCTTCCTTGTTACCTGGTATTCTTATTGAAGTCTTTAGAACACTGTAATCAGTCATACCGAGACTCAGGTTCCACTCTTTTAATTTCTCTTTAATCTCCGTGAGAGATTTCTTACCAAAATTCCGTGTTTTAGCTATTTCTTCTTCACTTCTTTTTGTTAAATCACCAATTGTTCTAATATTAGCATTTTTAAGACAATTGCTGGAGCGTACAGAAAGCTCAAGTTCCTCAACAGGTGTGTTAAGTATTTTCTTCACTTTCGCTTCTTCTTCATCAATCTCTTCGTGACTACTGACAATACTTTCATCAAAATTAATAAAAATTGAAAAGTGATCTTTTGCAATTTTAGCAGCTTCAGCAAGTGCATTTTCCGGTGCAATAGATCCATCAGTATATACTTCAAGAATCAGTTTATCATAATCATTTCTCTGTCCAACACGCGTGTTTTCAATAAAAAATTTAACACGTGTGACCGGAGAAAATACTGCATCGATTGGAATAGTCCCAATTTCTTCAATGTATTTTTCATTGACTTCAGAAGGAACATACCCTCGGTTAAGATCAATTTGAATCTCAATGTCAATATTTGCATCATTCATCATATTAAAAAGAACCAAGTCTTTATTAATTATTTCAACACCGTCTTTTTCCAGATCAGCTCCGGTAACAGCCCGTTCACCCTTACATTCAACAAGCAGAGTTTTACTCTCAACGTCTTCAGGAAGTTTGATTCTCAGTTTTTTTAATCTGCTGATGATATCAGATGTATCTTCAATAACGCCGATTAGTGCTTCAAATTCACTTGAAATGAAATGAGGATTCCCCTCACTGTCATAACAGGTAAACTTTACCGCTGTAACTGCATAACCCTGTATTGAGGAGAGCAGAATTCTCCGTAAAGTATTTCCTATTGTTGTACCATATCCGCGTTCAAACGGGTATGCAATGAATTTACCATAATTTGTTTCTACTTTGTTGTGCTCAAAGGTGATTCCTTTCGGCTTTTTAAATCCTTTTAAAAGATTTTTTCGTGCCATGATTTCTCCTATCTTGAATAGAGCTCTACAATCAGCTGCTCGTTAATAGCAGCGAGTTCCGTTACTTCGCTTCTTCTGGGAACAGCAAGAAATTTTCCTTTCATATTATCCGGATCCAATTCGATCCAGGGTACTATTCCGGATTTTGAAAACTCTTTCAAACTTTCCTTGATAACAATCATCTTCTTTGAACGATCTGCAATACTGATCTCATCACCCTCTTTAACTCTATATGAAGGTATAGTCACACGTTTTCCATTCACAAGAATATGTCCGTGAGACACGATCTGATGTGCCGAATTTCTGGATGTTGCAAATCTCATTCTGAAAACAACGTTATCCAATCTACGTTCAAGAAGCATAATAAGGTTTTCACCAGTCTTCCCAGCCATCTTTTCTGCCTGAACAAATGTCAGCTTAAACTGTTTTTCCAACATACAGTAGGTCTTTCTAAGTTTCTGTTTCTCTCTCAGCTGAATACCATAGTCAGTCATTTTCTTTTGCCGGGATTTAGGTCCTTTACCCGGAAGTCCGGCTTTCTTGGAAATTGGACATTTTGCGGTATTACAACGTTCACCTTTAAGATTTAGTTTTGTTTTTTCTGCCCTGCATGTCTTGCATTTGGGGCCTAAATATCTTGCCATATTCTTCGTACTCCTTTAGACTCTTCGGCTTTTTCTTGGCCGACACCCATTATGAGGAATTGGGGTTACATCACGAATGCTCCGTACTGTTAACCCTAATCCACCGAGAGCTCTGATAGCAGATTCTCGACCGACGCCCGGGCCTTTAACAAATACATGCACCTCGCGGAGCCCAAAATCCATGGCTTTTTTAGCCGCTGTCTCAGCTGTTGTTTGTGCAGCGTAAGGCGTTGACTTTTTTGCACCCCGGAACCCAAGTCCCCCGGCACTAGACCATGATACTGTGTTACCTTTCAGGTCAGTAATTGTCACAATAGTATTATTAAATGTAGCTTGAATGTAAACATTCGCTTCAAATACGGTTTTTTTGGTTTTTCTTTTAACCTTCGCCACTCTCTATCTCCTCTTATTTCTTCTTACCGGCTACGGTCTTTTTCTTACCTTTTCTGGTACGGGCATTGGTTTTCGTTCTTTGTCCTCTGACTGGAAGTCCACGTCGGTGACGAAGTCCTCTATAGCAACCAATATCCATAAGTCTCTTAATATTCAGGGCAGTTTCCGTTCGCAGTCTACCTTCTACTTTATAATCTTCATCCAGCACTTTACGAAGTTCATTTACCTGATCCGGGGTAAGATCATTCATCTTAAGATCCGGATCCATTCCGACTTTCTTACAAACTTTTACTGCTGATGTTCTCCCAATACCATAGATATAGGTTAAAGAAATTTTTATTGCTTTATTAGGAAGGTCAACTCCCGCAATTCTTGCCATGTACTAAGGCCTCCTACTTCTGTCTCTGTTTGTGTTTTTTATTCTCACAAATTATCCGTACAACACCACGCCTACGGATAACTTTACATTTATCACATATAGGTTTTACACTTGCTCTAACTTTCATGTTTTACCTCTTACAAATTCCTCGATTTAATTTTTCCTTTCTTAACCAGTCCATCATGATGGTGCATCTTAAGATGTCCTTCAATTTGTGACATAGTATCCAAGTCTACACCTACCATAATAAGCAGTGAAGTACCACCCAGTATCATAGCTACAGATGTAGGGAAATTAAAAAATTTCTGTACCAGCGTCGGTATCAGCGCTATAAATGCCAAGAATAACGACCCAGGAAATACAATTCTGTTCAACACCCGTCTCAGATAGTCTTCAATTTTATCAGACCTGATACCTGGTATAGAACCGCCATTTTCCCTGATTTGTCGTGAAATCTCTGTAGGATTCAGACTAACCTGGGTATAGAAAAAAGCGAACACAATGATCAGCAGGGTGTAGACAACCAGATAGGGGGCACCCTGCGGTCTCAGCCAGTTCGCAAATTTTGCCAGCCAGTTAATTTCCGGCCCAAGTGAAGAAGCAATCTGCAGTGGGAATGACAGCAGTGTTGATGCAAGAATTACCGGTATAACACCAGATGGATTGATTTTAAAAGGTATATATGTACTCTGAGATCCATACATCTTTCTACCTACAACACGTTTAGCATAATGGACAGGTATTTTCCTCTGACCTTGCTGCTCGTAAATTACAAGAGCAACAACTATCAGAAACATCGCAAAAACTATAATAACAACTACTGGATTTAAAACTCCGGACTGCACGCTTTTCACTAAGGTAATGATTGCAGTCGGAATTCTTGCTACAATTCCGGCAAATATCAGAAGTGAAATACCATTTCCTATTCCTTTTGCCGTTATCTGCTCACCAATCCAAACAAGAAACATAGTTCCCGTAGTTACTGTAATCATCGCAATGATAGTATATGGAAGCATATTTATGGTCACTGCATCCGGAATTGATTTCGCATAAACCGTTACTACATAGGACTGAAGAAGTGCAAGTACTATTGTTCCATAACGTGTAATCTTTTGAATCTTCTTTCTGCCGCCATCTTCTTCTGCGAGTTTCTTCAAAGAAGGAAACACTATCGTTAGAAGCTGCATAATAATCTGCATGGAAATATAAGGCATAATCCCAAGCATGAATACTGAGAAGTTCTTAAAAGCTCCACCTGCAAAGAAATCGATATATTCAGTCAATCCCATTGTTGAAGAAGACGCATCCTGAGCAAGAAAATATAGCCGCAGGGCGTTAACATTAATTCCCGGTATGGGTAAAGTTGCACCTAGCCTGAATATGACTAGCATTAGTGTGGTATAGCCAATCCGCTTTCTTAAATCTTTTATTCTGAAAACATCTACTAAGGAGTTTGCCATCAGTTCCTTCTTTTTTATTGAATCTCACCGCCGGCTGCCTTGATTTTCCCAGCCGCGTTTTCTGATAATTTCAGACCTACTACAATTACCTTTTTATCAATTTCGCCATTTGCAAGAATCTTTGCTTTAACGTTTTTACCTTTAATAATCTTTTTCTCTTTCAAGGTTTCAATATTAACAGTATCTCCATCGTTAAAATTAATTGATAACTGTTCAAGAGAAACAGGCTCATAGACTACTTTAAAGGGATGATTTGAAAACCCCTTTCGTGCAATCCTTCTATAGAGAGGCATCTGACCACCTTCAAACCCTGGACGGGTTCCTCCACCTGATCTTGAATTTTGTCCATCATGACCTCTACCTGAGGTTCGACCCTTAGAAGCTTTTCCTCTTCCAACAATTGTTTTTTTCTTATTTGCCCCAACAGGTGCTATAATTTGTCCCATCCTAATCTATCTCCTCAACCTTAACAAGATGTGCAATAGTATTTATCATACCCAGCACAACAGGAGTTGCCTCTTTTTCAACAGAACTACCTATTCTACCTAACCCAAGCGCCTTGGCTGTACCACGTTGGTTGGGTTTGGATCTTATCAAACTTCGGACAAGTTCAACTCGTACAACTTTAACTTTTTTCTTAGCCATACTCTAACCCCACATCTCTTTAACAGTCTTACCTCTGTTTTTAGCAACTTCTTTTGCATCAAACAGATTTTCAAGCCCGTTAAATACTGCTTTAACAATATTTATAGTATTTTTAGATCCTAAAGATTTGCTTAGGATGTCGTGAACGCCACAAGCATCCATTACCGCTCTGACTGGTCCACCGGCTATAACTCCAGTTCCAGGTGCAGCTGGTTTCAGCAGCACCTTGGCACTCTTATATTCACCAATAATTTCATGAGGTAATGTCGTTTTTTTAATCGGCACCTGAATCATGTTCTTTTTTGCTTTATCTATACCTTTTCTGATAGCTTCAGCTACATCGTTTGCTTTACCAAACCCAAAGCCGACTTTACCACTCTGATCACCAACAACAACCAATGCAGAAAAGGAAAACCTTCTACCACCTTTGACTACTTTAGCAACCCTGTTAAGTTTTATTAGTTTCTCAACAAATTCCTTTTCTCTGGTATTTTCCACCATATCCCCCTAAAACTTAATCCCGGTTTTTCTTGCACCGTCAGCAACACTCTTTACAATACCATGAAATAAATAGCCATTTCGGTCAAAAACAACTTCTTTTATTTTTAAATCGTTTAACCGTGTACCAATTAATTCACCGATTTTTGCAGCATTTTCAACGTTATTCCGAAGTTCTTTTGTTTCTGCTTCGGCATTACTTGCTGACGCTAAAGTTTTTCCAGTGGTATCATCAATAATCTGAACATAAATATGATTATTACTTCTAAAAACGCTCATTCGGGGTCTGTCTGGAGTCCCGGTGATCCGTTTACGTATATGTATTTTACGTTTCAGTCTTTTTCTTCTTTTTTCACTAACTCGCTTCATTATTTTACCACCCTATTATGCGCCGGATTTTCCAATCTTACGCTTAATCGTTTCATTATCATATTTAATACCTTTACCTTTGTACGGTTCAGGTGGTCTCAGAGATCTAATTTCAGCTGCTGTCTGACCAACACGCTGCTTATTAATCCCTGTTATAATAACTTTACTTTGCCCTTCACAAGCTATCTGTACATCATCACTAATCATGAACTCTATCTGGGTTGAATATCCCAGGTTAAGGAACAATATATCACCCATAATTTCTGCACGGTAACCAACACCATTAATAAGCAGTGTTCGGGAAAAACCCTTTGTAACACCGATAATCATGTTTTTGATAAGTTGTCTGTAGAGTCCGTGATAAGCACGAGCTTTCTTAGAGTCATTTTTTCTGGTAACAACAACTGAATCCCCTTCAACAGCAATAGCAACCTGTGGTTGATAATCCTGCACCTCTTTCCCTTTTGGGCCTTCAACAGTAATAAGGGCTTCAGAAATAGTAACCGTTACGCCTTTAGGCAGATCTATTGGTATTTTACCGATTCGTGACATAACTTCTCCCCCTCACCCTTACCATACTGAACAGATCAGTTCACCACCGACCATTAATTCAGTAGCTTTCTTACCGGATAAAACACCGGTAGAAGTCGATACAATAACTACACCATAACCATTATAGATTCTCGGAAGTTTCCTATACCCGGTATAGACTCTCCTACCCGGTTTAGATAAACGCTCAATACCATGTAAAACAGGGTTCTGTGCTTCATCATATTTAAGAAAAATACGAGTATAATTAAATCCACTTTTAGTAACTTTTTTGAAGTTTTTAATATACCCTTCATTCTTAAGTATCTTGATTATCTGGAGTTTAATATTTGATGTTTGTACATCAACTTTCTCATGTTTTGCCTGATTGGCATTTCTTACTTTTGTCAGCATATCTGCTACAGGATCACTAATTGCCATTTCTCTCTCCTACCAGCTGGATTTCGTGACGCCAGGAATTTTACCTTCACTAGCAAGTTTTCTAAAGCAGATTCTGCACATCTGAAATTTTCTCATGTAACCTCTTGGTCTACCGCAAACTCTACAACGGTTAACTTTTCTGGTACTGTATTTAGGCTCTCTCTGAGCCTTAATAATCATTGATTTTTTTGCCATCAATTTACTCCCAACTATTTGCTAAACGGCATTCCGAGCCTTTTTAAAAGTGCGAATCCTTCTTCATCGGTATTTGCTGTTGTAACGATAGCTACATTCAGCCCGCTTATTCTCTCAATTTTATCATAATCAATCTCCGGGAAAATTATCTGTTCGGTAATTCCCATTGAGTAATTTCCACGACCATCAAAAGCATTTGGGTTCACACCCCTAAAGTCCTTAATACGGGCAAGGGAAACATTTAAAAATCTGTCCAGAAATTCCCACATTTTTTCACCGCGAAGTGTAGTTACGGTACCAATCTCTGATCCCTGCCTCAATTTAAAATTTGCGATAGATTTTCGTGCTTTTGTCTTAACTGCATGCTGACCGGTAATTTGTTCGATCTCTTTTACAGCTGAATCCAGAAGCTTTTTGTTATCAATTGCTTCACCAACACCAGCACTTATAGATACTTTCTGAATACTGGGAATCTGCATTACAGAGCTGTAGCTGAATTCCTTCATCAATTCAGGTGCTACTTTCTCTTTGTACAGTTTCTTCATTCTAGGTATATACTGATCCATTAGAGCACTTCTCCTGTTTTCTTAGCTATTCTGACTTTTTTCCCGTCTCTAATTTCAAACCCGATTCTTGAAGTCGAACCATCTTTTGTAATTATAGCTACATTAGAAATATGCAAAGGTACTTCGATCTCAATAATACCGCCCTTGTCCTGCTGACTTTTCTTTTTTACAGCTTTCTTGGCAATATTCAAGCCTTGAACAATAACACGATCACTATCACGGTCAATTTTCAGGATTCGGCCAGTCTTACCTTTGTCCTTTCCCGCAATAACTTTAACTGTATCATCCTTTTTCAGTTTGATCTTTTTCATTTCATTCTCCCTACAACACTTCCGGCGCAAGTGAGACTATCTTCATGAATCCGCAATCACGTAATTCACGAGCCACAGGGCCAAAGATTCGCTTCCCGCGAGGGTTGCTGTTGGCATCGATAATTACACAAGCATTGTCATCGAACCTGATATATGTACCGTCTGGTCTTCGGTATTCTTTTTTTGTTCTTACAATAACAGCTTTCTCAACAGATCCTTTTTCGATCTGGCCATTAGGAAGAGCAACTTTTACCGCTACTACAATTATGTCACCTATACTGGCATTCATTCTTCTGCTGCCACCCAGTACTTTTATGCACTGAACACGCTTTGCGCCACTATTATCCGCAACATTTAAATATGTCTGCATCTGAATCATAATGCAACTCCTTCCGCCTTATTTTGCCCGCTCTACAACCTGAATCAGTCTCCAACATTTGTCTTTACTGATAGGTCTGCATTCAACTACACGAACAGTATCACCAATTTGTGCTTCATTCCTCTCGTCGTGTGCTTTTACTTTCTTTGTTTTCTTTACATATTTTTTGTAAAGGGGATGAAGTTGTTTTGAGGAAAAAGAGATTACAATGGTTTTATCCATCTTGTCACTTACAACTTGTCCGATATAGGTCTTCTTATTTTCTTTCATAAACGCAGGCCTCACTTACTGCTTATTTTCGCGTATGCCCAACGCATATTCATGAATGATAGTATTAACCCTCGCTATTCCTCTTCTTACAATCCGCAATGCAAGAGGATTATCAAGATGGCCAAGTACTTTATCCATTCTTAACTCAAGATACTTCTTATGAAGTTCTTCTTTTTTATTTACGAGCTCTGTATATGTCAGATCATCGAAAGAATTCTTCATACACTACTCCAAATCTCTTCGTTTCACGAATTTAGTCTTTATCGGAAGCTTACTTGAAGCAAGTTTCATAGCTTCCATAGCAAGATTCTCGGGAATACCACCCATTTCGAACATAACAGCACCTTTTTTGACTACTGCTACCCAACCTTCAGGATTACCCTTACCTTTCCCCTGCCTTGTTTCAGCAGGTTTCTTTGTAAACGGCATGTCAGGAAAAATTCGAATCCAAACTTTTCCACCCCTCTTTACGTGACGGGTCATGGCAATACGGGCAGCTTCTATCTGGCGGTTGGTAATCCAACGCGGTTCAAGTGCAACCAAACCGAAATCACCAAATGCAACCGTATTTCCCCGGCGTGCAACGCCGTCCATCTTCCCTCTCTGTTTTTTTCTATACTTAACTCTTTTAGGACTAAGCATCGCTACTAACTCCTTGCTGTTCTGGTACGCTCTTTAGTTTGCTTGACCAGCAGGCCGGCGTCTTCTTTCTTTGCTCTGTCATAGATCTCACCATTGTAGATCCATACCTTTACACCAATCGCACCAAATGTAGTATTTGCCTCAGTAAATCCATAATCAATATCAGACCTTAGCGTATGAAGAGGTACTCTTCCCTCTTTATGCCACTCAGTCCTGGCCATTTCTGCTCCGCCAAGTCTGCCGGAAATTTTAATTTTAACTCCCTGAACACCTGCACGCATCGCACTACTAACAGCCATTTTAAGGGATCTTCTGAAAGATCCGCGCATCATCAACTGTCTTGCTACATTGAGGGCAATCAGTTGAGCATCCGCTTCCGGTCTTTTGATCTCTTTTATTTTGATCTGTATCTTTTTATCGGCGAGTTTCTGAAGTCTTCCGCCAAGTTTTTCAACATTCGCGCCTTTTGCTCCGATAATGATCCCCGGACGTGATGTTTTAATAATAATCGTTATCCGCTGTGGTTTCCTGACTATTTCTATATCAGCAATATCAGCACCCTTTGTTTCAGGACATGTCTCAAGAGCTTTTCTTAAACGCAGATCTTCATGCAGTGTCTCAGCATAATCTTTAGGATCTACATACCACTTTGATTTCCATGTTTTGTTGATCCCAAGACGAAGCCCTATAGGATTTACTTTCTGACCCATCTACTCCTCCATACTCGCAATTTCATCGACTACTACAGATATATGACTCATTCTTTTAAGAAGTATATCCCTTCTACCATGTGAACGCGCCCATACTCTCTTAAGTCTAGGACCTTCATCAATCCGTATTTCTTTGAGAAAAAGCATCTCTTCGTCCAATTTTTTGTTTTGTACCAGAGCGTTTGCCGCAGCCGATTTAACGACCTTACTCAGCAGTCCCGCCCCTTTCTGAGGCATAGCCTCAAGTATCGCAACCGCTTCAGCATACGTCTTGCGGCGAACAAGATCTGCAACCGGCCGCACTTTAGAGGGAGAAACCATCAAATATTTAGCGATAGCTCTGTATCCTTTTTTAGATTCTACACCCATCACAATACCTACTTACCTTTTTAATTTCTTGTCGGATTTTATATGTCCACGATAAAAACGGGTTGGGGAAAACTCGCCGAGTTTATGTCCAACGAGATTCTCAGTTAAATAAACCGGAACCCATGTTTTTCCATTGTAGACAGAGATGGTAAATCCAACCATTTCTGGAATAATAGTTGAGCAGCGGGAATATGTTTTTATCATAGGTTTTTGACCCGCTTTGTTAGCTTCCAGAATCCTCTTATAGAGTTTTTTATCAATAAAAGGACCTTTTTTAATTGACCTAGCCACTTTACGCTCCTACAAATATCAATGAATAGACAAACTTACCAACTGCCGAAGCAAATTGACAATACAGTCTGTCAATTTTACAATCTATCTCTTTTTCACAATAAACTTGCTTGAAGATTTATTCTTCTTCCGTGTTTTATAACCTTTTGCAGGCTGTCCCCATGGAGAAACAGGATGACGTCCACCGGATGTCTTTCCTTCACCTCCACCATGCGGGTGGTCTACAGGGTTCATAACAACACCCCTTACTTTCGGACGGTTCCCCAACCAACGGGCTCTTCCTGCCTTACCGAGTGAAACATTCATATGATCTTCGTTTCCGAGAGAACCAATAGTTGCATAACATGAACCAAAGATCATTCTCATCTCTCCAGACGGCAGCTTAAGGGTTACATAATCGCCTTCTTTAGCAACGACAACCGCACCAAGTCCAGCTGAACGAACAAACTGCCCACCCTTGCCGAGCTGAAGCTCAACATTATGAACTGTTAAACCCAAAGGGATATTTTTAAGCGGAAGAGCATTACCAACCTGAAGAGGTGCCTGTTCTCCACTTAAAATCTTTGTACCTACAACCAGAGCTCTAGGTGCAAGAATATACCTTTTCTCCCCATCAGCATATGCCACAAGAGCGATATTTGCTGTCCTGTTTGGATCATACTCGATGGTTTTTATGGTACCGGGAATATCAAATTTATTTCGTTTAAAATCAATTTCCCTGTATTTTCTCTTATGCCCGCCGCCTCGCCTTCGAACACTAATACGTCCGCCTGCTCCACGACCTGCATTCTTACTCAAACCACTAGTTAAAGATTTTTCACTTCCGGTTTTTGTAATCTCTTCAAACGTAAGACTTGTTTTGTACCGAAGACTTGGGGTCCTTGGCTTGTATTTTTTAATACCCATCTGCGACCCTCCTATACGCCTTCAATCTTTGATATAGAATCGCCGGCCTGCACCGTTACGATTGCTTTTTTCCAGGGTGTGGTTGAACCTGCACGTACACCGGATTTTGTTCTGGTATATTTCGGTTTTCCCTTAACTGAAAGAATATTGCATTTAATTGGTTTTACGGAAAATAATTCCTCAACTGCCTGCATAACCTGGATCTTGTTTGCACGGGGGTTGATCTTAAAAGTATACTTCTTCTCTTCCCTCTCCCGCATAATATTCGACTTTTCAGTCAAAACCGGTTCTATAATTATTTGATCTGCTCTCACTTTCGACCCCTTACTTTTCACCGTAAAAATCGTTCAGATTGCCAGCAGCCGTTTCCATGACCAGCACATTTTTTCCATACAGCAACTCTTTAGCAGAGAGTCTGTTGTAAGAGAGGAATCTCAGCCAGGGTATGTTTTTTCCTGCCCTTCTCAGCATTTTGTCATCATCTTTCAGAATAATAATCGTTCGTTTATTATCATTTACAAAATTAGACAACACTTTAGCCAGATCCTTTGTCTTACCACTCTCTATTGTAAAATCCTCAACAACTCTAATCTCTTCATCACGAACTTTCATGGACAGAAGGGAAATCATTGCAAGACGTTTCATCTTCTTAGGAATTTTATAGCTGTAATCTCTTGGTTTAGGACCAAAAACAGTTCCTCCACCAACCCATAAGGGTGACTTTTTATCTCCAGCACGAGCATGGCCTGTACCTTTCTGTCTCCAGGGTTTACTGTTACTATAATTAACCTCACCCCTGGTTTTTGTACAGGCAGTACCGACTCTACGATTTGCCAATTCATTATTTACGGCGTAATAGATTGAACCATCACTGATTTCTCTATTAAAGACATCATCGCTTAACGTGACATCCTTTATCTCTTCGCCTTGTATAGAAAAGACTTTTGCTTTCATCTTTAGCCTCTACTTCTTCTTTGCTTTCTTGACAATTACTACGCTCTGACGAGGACCAGGAACAGCCCCTTTAACCATTATTACACTCTTATCTTCGTCTACTTTAACAATACGAAGATTCTGTACTGTGGTTTTCGCATCACCCATTCTTCCAGCCATTTTAGTTCCCTTAAATGTTCTGGATGGTGTTGCCGCCATTCCCGTACCGCCAAGACCTCTATGAAATTTTGAACCATGTGTAGCCCTTCCTCCAGAGAACCCGTGACGCTTCATAGCACCCTGGAATCCTTTACCTTTAGAAGTACCTTCTACATCAACAAATGCTATATCTTTAAAAAAATCTATTCCCAAAATATCCCCAATTGCAACTTCAAGCTCAAAGTCTCTCATTTCAATTAAATATTTTCTTGGTTCACATATCTCTTTAAACTGTCCAGCATAAGGCTTTGTAACACGGTTTTTCCTTGTGTCAACAGCACCGATTACACAAGCGCTGTAGCCATTTTTTTCTACGGTTCTTTCCGCGATAACAACATTGTTCTCGATCTTTATAACCGTAACAGGGGTAAGAATACCCCTTTCATCAAACACTTGCGTCATTCCGACTTTTTTGCCGATAAGCCCTAACATCTCTTACCTCAATTGTTTATATTTCTACTGCTTTATCTCTACATCAACACCAGCAGGGAGCTCAAGCTTCATTAGGGCGTCCATTACTTTAGATGTAGGATCCAGAATATCGATCAACCGTTTATGTGTCCGCATTTCGAACTGTTCACGTGCTTTTTTATTAACGAACGGTGATCGCAGTACTGTATATTTGTTGATACGAGTAGGGAGAGGTACCGGACCTGAAACCTTTGCACCAGCACTGACAACAGTCTGTACTATTGCCTTAGAGCTTTGTTCAACAAGCTCCACATCAAATCCTCTCAATCTAACCCGAATTCTATCTTTGGCCATTATTCCTCCAAACATAAGTTTTGCCCGCATTCCATGCAGGCAAAACCATTATCACTCATTATTCGATGATTTCTACAACCTGGCCACTGGCTACGGTTCGGCCGCCTTCACGTATAGCGAAACGCAGTCCTTTTTCCATAGCAATAGGGTTGATAAGTTCAACAAAAATCTCAGTATTATCACCAGGCATTATCATCTGTTTATCTTCAGGAAGATTAACTGTACCAGTAATGTCAGTAGTTCTGAAATAGAACTGAGGTCTGTATCCGGAGAAGAAAGGTGAATGCCTTCCGCCTTCGTCTTTACTCAGCACATATACTGTTCCCTTGAATTTTTTATGGGGTGTAATTGTACCCGGTTTAGCAAGAACCTGTCCACGAACAACTTCTTTCTTATCAACACCACGAAGCAGTGCACCGACATTATCACCAGCCTGCCCTGTATCAAGCAATTTGTTGAACATCTCAACACCGGTACAAACGGTTTTCCGTGTTTCACGGATTCCAACAATTTCAATATCCTCACCTACTTTCACGATACCTCTTTCAATTCTACCGGTTACAACAGTACCACGGCCCTGAATTGAAAAAATATCCTCGATAGGCATCAGAAATGGTTTATCAACATCTCTTTCAGGAAGAGGGAAGAATGTATCCATTGCTTCAAGAAGATCTTCAACACATTTAGTCTTTGAAGGATCATCAGGATTTTCCATTGCGTCAAAAGCAGATCCCTTAATTACCGGAACATTATCTCCATCAAATCCGTATTCGTTAAGAAGATCTCTCATCTCTTCCTCTACGAGTTCAATAAGATCCGGATCGTCAACCTGGTCAACTTTATTAACAAAAACGATAAGAGCAGGTACACCTACCTGTCTGGCAAGAAGTATATGTTCTTTCGTCTGAGCCATTGCACCATCAGTAGCTGCTACAACAATAACAGCTCCATCCATCTGTGCAGCACCAGTAATCATGTTTTTAATATAGTCAGCGTGACCGGGACAGTCTACATGTGCGTAGTGCCTGTTTGCTGATTCATACTCAACGTGACGGGTATTGATTGTAATTCCTCTTGCTTTTTCTTCCGGTGCATTATCAATGTCGTCATAATTCATGACCTTTGCACCGGTTTTCCTTGCGCAATGCATTGTTATAGCTGCAGTTAGGGTTGTTTTACCATGGTCAACATGCCCGATAGTACCGACGTTAATATGCGGCTTTGTTCTCAAAAATTTTTCTTTAGCCATCCGTTCCTCCTTGTGACTAAATCACAAAAAAATTAAAAATTTCTCATTTCAATTTCTTCTGTCGTGAACCGAGACCCTGTATTCCGCATTTTCTGAATTAAACAAAAGGAAGCGTTTAGGAAGGATCCAGAGGTTAGACAGAGGGAATTGAATTCTCCTGAATAACATAGCACAGTATATACTGCCTATTGCCTGGACCACCTAACCACCCGTTTAAATCAATTTTATCAGCAGGATGATGGGTTTGGTTCTGACCAAAAAAATATGACCTGAATACTCACAAAGTGCCTGTTACAGGTCGCACCTTGCAGAATATATTCTGTATTCAGTTTTTAGTCAATAGCAGTTCTTTACAAAGTCAGCATTTATTCTATTTAACAAAAATATATGCATTTTCGTAAAAAGAGCCGGATAAAACCGGCCGCTATTAACATGATGCTCGTATAAAAAATACGAAGTATTTTTTATTTTGCAGTATTCAGCTTAATAAAATTAAGCGGAATACTGCATGATAGTACTCCGTCAATACTATCCGTGAAGTTTTCAAAATGAAAACCTCAAAACAATGCTCGTTCTATCCGTGAAGTTTTCAAAATGAAAACTTCAAAATAAAAAAACTTTGTTTTTTTATACAACCTACCAGCGGTAATGAGAAAAAGCCTTGTTGGCTTCTGCCATTCTGTGAGTATCTTCTTTCTTTTTGAAAGCCGTACCTGTTGAATTAAATGCATCAAGTAATTCAGAGGAGAGATTCTCACTCATGGATTTTCCACTTCTGTTTCTTGCAGCCTGGATAATCCATCTCATTGACAGAGCTTCTTTTCTACTCTCACGAACCTCAATCGGCACCTGATATGTTGAGCCTCCGACACGTCGGGACTTAACTTCAACAACCGGCTTAACGTTATCAAGGGCTTTCATGAATACATCTATTGGTTTCTCACCTGACTTTTCACCCATAATAATCATTGCAGCATATAATGCCTTTGTGCTGGTTGATTTCTTTCCGTCAATCATCATTCTACGGATAAATTTCTCTACAACTATGCTGTTATACCTCGGATCCGGAAGTACTTCCCTGATCGGGGCAACTTTTCTTCTTGCCATTTCTCTATACCTCTACGCTTTCGGTTTCTTAGTACCGTATTTCGATCTTCCCTTTCTTCTATCATCCACACCAAGAGTATCCTTAGCACCACGAATGATATGATACCGTACACCCGGAAGGTCTTTAACCCTTCCGCCTCTCAGGAGTACTACAGAGTGCTCCTGAAGATTATGTCCGATACCGGGAATATAAGCTGTAACCTCAATCCCATTAGACAATCGCACTCTGGCAACTTTTCTCAGTGCCGAGTTCGGTTTTTTTGGTGTGACTGTCATAACACGGGTACAAACACCACGTTTTTGAGGACAGTTATCCAAAGCCGGTGAAGTTGTTTTCTTTATCTGGGCTGCTCTGCCCTTTCTTATTAATTGGTTAATTGTTGGCATCTATTCGACACACTCCCTTTCTACATAATAGTAACATCTGCTGAACTTCAATTCACAGATTTCAATTACATGAAGCTCTTCAAAATTAGTAAACTAATTCTTATCCTTATTCCTCTATATATACAACACTTGACGTCAGCATGGATTCCGCTAAATTCCATAAATCAATTTTACATTGACTCATCTAGCTTTCGGTTTCACCATCAAGTACTAAATTCATATCACCTTCAACGCCTACAGCGCTTTCAGCAGTTTCCGCATAATCCAGATCGGGGATATCCAACTCATCAAACTCCCGTTTCCTCTCATCTTTAGCAGTCTGAACAGATTCATCCAAATCTGCCGTTGAATCCTCAGCCAATTGAATATTCCGATATTTCTTCATACCTGTACCTGCAGGAATCAAATGACCTATAATTACATTTTCCTTAAGGCCACGCAACTCATCTCTTCTACCCGCTATCGCCGCGTTTGTCAAGACTTTTGTGGTTTCCTGGAATGATGCTGCTGAGATAAATGAGTCGATACTCAGTGATGCCCTTGTTATACCCAAAAGTAGAGGTCTGGCAACAGCTGGTTGGCCACCTGCATTAAGAACCCGTTCATTCTCGGTATTAAACTTATATTTATCTATTTGCTGTCCATAAATGAACCCGGTATCTCCTACAGTAATAATTTCAACTTTACGCATCATCTGCCGTACAATTACACCGATATGCTTATCATTTATATCTACACCCTGAAGTCGGTAAACTTCCTGAACCTCATCAACAAGAAAAGACTGCAGTTCATTCTCACCCGAAATCTCAAGAATATCATGCGGATCAATAGCTCCGTCACATAACCTCTCACCGGATTCAATATAGTCACCATCACGAACCAACAGATGTTTACCCATGGGAACAAGATGTTTATATTCTCCGCCAAAATCATCCTCTACCACCAGCAAACGACGTCCTTTGACAATACTCCTGAATCGTACAATACCGTCAACCTGCGCCAGTACAGCTTTATTCTTCGGCCTTCTGGCTTCGAACAGCTCTCCTACACGTGGAAGACCACCAGTAATATCTCTGGTCTTAACACTCTCTTTCAGAAGTTTTGCCAAGGTACGACCCTTTTTAACCACTGTACCATTTTCAACACTCAAGTATGAAGAACCCGGTAGAAAGTAGGTTGCCACTTCATTACCCTCATCGTCTACAATTTCAATTCTAGGCTGAAGTGTTTCCAGTGTGTACTCAGTAATTTTCTTTTCAACATTACCAGTCTCTTCGTTAACCTCTTCTTTCAGAGTCGTTCCAAGCAGTATATCAACAAATTTAACAGTACCCTCTTTTTCAGCTATAATCGGTTCTGAGAAGGGGTCAAATGATGCAATAGCATCACCAGGCTGAACTAAATCACCTATACCAATATATAGTTCAGATCCATTTCTCACCTCAATTTTCTGTTCTTGTGAAACAAGAAGGATTTTTCCTTCGTAAATTCTGGCATAAGCGATCTCCTGAGAAATCAACTCTTCACCTGCCTTTGTTTTCGCAAGAACTGTACCTACAACAACCTTCTCGCCATCTTTCACAAGAATCTTTTTAAACAGTTTCTTCTCAATAGTTCTTAGAACCTTGGATACGGTAATAAATCCTTTTCTGGTGAACAGAATTGAATCATCATTAACTTTTACCGTATTTCCGGTAATAGTATTTACAATTACGGGATATGTCAGTGTTATCTTGTTTTCCTCACTGGTTTTTGTTGCCGCACCACCAATATGGAAAGTTCTCATAGTCAGCTGTGTTCCGGGCTGTCCGATAGATTGAGCTGCAATAATACCAACGGCCTCACCAATTACAACAGTCCTGTTTACTGCCAGGTTTCTTCCGTAGCATCGCTGGCAGACACCATGCTTAGCTTCACAGGTTAATACAGTTCTTATTCTTACAGACTCAATACCAGCCTGTTCAACCTCTCCGGCAACCTCATTAGTAATCTCTTCGTTAACATCAATGATAATTTCACCGGTAATAGGATGTTTAACCCTTTCAAGTGTAAATCGTCCCTCAATTCTGTCTTTCAGAGATTCTACAATCTCCTCACCATCTTTGATAGCATGGATTTCAATACCATTAATTGTACCGCAATCCTCTTCATTAATAACCACATCCTGCGCAATATCTACAAGACGTCTTGTAAGATAACCAGCATCAGCAGTTTTAAGTGCGGTATCAGCCAAACCTTTACGGGCACCATTGGTGGAGATAAAAAATTCAATAATTGAAAGCCCTTCTTTAAAGTTAGAGCGGATAGGGAGTTCAATAATATCTCCTGATGGTTTCGCCATAAGTCCACGCATACCACCAAGCTGTCTGATCTGAGTTCTGCTTCCTCTTGCACCGGAGTCCGCCATCAGGTAGACAGGGTTAAACCCATCCTGATCCAGCTTCAGTTTATCCATTAGTACAGTGGTAAGATCCTCATTGGTCTTACTCCATACTTCAATAACACGGTTATATCGTTCTTCCTGAGTTATGTGCCCCTGGAGGTACTGATCAAGAATTGTTCTTACTTCTGTATTCGCTCCATCAATCATGACCTTCTTTTCTTCAGGTATAATGATATCGGTAATACCTATTGTTGCACCAAACAGTGTTGCATACTTGAATCCTACATCTTTGATGGAATCCAGCATTTTAACAGCAGTTGAAGAGTTGTGTTTTGCAAGAGTCTCGCCTACCAGTCCTCTCAGCTCCTTATCCCCGAAACAGAAATTCTGGAACGGAATTTCGGAAGGCATCTCTTCATTAAAAATAACACGACCGGGACTTGTTTCAACTACCTCATCAGCAGAAATCCGATACCGGATTTTCGTACTGTATTCAATTGAGCCAACATCAATAGCCATAAATATTTCATTAATATTGTCAAAGAACTTACCTTCGCCCTTACTTCCTGCTTTAATTCTGGTCAGATAGTTGATACCTAAAACCATATCCTGAGAAGGGAATACAACCGGCTTACCGTTTGCCGGATCCAGCAGGTTATTTGCTGACATCATCAAGGTCCAGCACTCAATTTGCGCTGCCTGGGTAAGTGGAACATAGACAGCCATCTGGTCGCCATCAAAGTCTGCATTATATGCATGACATACCAGTGGATGAAGTTTAATTGCTTTTCCTTCAACAAGTACAGGCTCAAAAGCCTGAATTCCCAGCCGGTGCAGTGTCGGCGCCCTGTTCAGAAGAACCGGGTGTTCTCTTACGACATCATCAAGTATTGACCATACTTCCCGAGTCTCCTGTTCAACCAGACTTTTTGCTTTCTTTATATTATAGACAACACCTTTCTGAACAAGTTTTTTCATGATAAACGGTTTATAGAGTTCCAGAGCCATCTTTGCAGGAAGGCCACACTGATGCAGTCTCAATTCAGGTCCTACAACAATAACGGAACGTCCGGAGTAATCAACACGCTTTCCAAGAAGATTCTGCCGGAACCGGCCTTGTTTCCCTTTCAGCATATCAGAGAGGGATTTCAGGGGTCTGTTTGAGGCTCCTTTAACAACCCGTTTTTTCTTGGAGTTATCAAACAGCGCATCAACTGCCTCCTGAAGCATACGTTTCTCATTTCGTATGATAATATCCGGTGCATTAAGAGCCATCAGACGTTTAAGTCTGTTATTTCTATTTATAACACGTCGATACAGGTCATTAAGGTCTGATGTGGCAAATCTTCCACCATCGAGCTGAACCATTGGCCGCAGCTCAGGCGGTATAACAGGAATTATGTTGAGTATCATCCACTCAGGCCTGTTTCCCGAGTCGCGGAAATTTTCCACAACTTCAATTCTTTTTAGAAGTCTCTTGTCCGCTTTTGATCCCTTTTTAAGCATCTTTACCCGAAGTTCTGCAGAGAGTGCATCAAGGTCAAGGTTTTCAAGAAGGGTACTTATAGCTTCAGCACCAATGCCTGCTGAAAAGTTTTCTCCATAACGTTCACGAGCTTCATAATACTCTTCCTCAGTAAGCATCTGCCGTTCCTTGAGATCGGTATCGCCCGGATTGGTAACTACATATTTTTCATAGTAGAGGATAGATCGAAGAACGGCTATTGTCAGGTCGAGCAGGAGTCCCATTCTTGAGGGAACTGAACGGTAGTACCAAATATGAGATACAGGAGAAGCCAGTTCAATATGACCCATACGTTCACGTCGAACCTTAAAGTGTGTAACCTCTACCCCACAGCGGTCACAAATAACCCCTTTGTAACGGATAGACTTAAACTTACCACAATAGCATTCCCATTCTTTAGTTGTTCCGAAAATTTTCTCACAAAACAGCCCATCCTTTTCCGGTCTGAGTGTTCGGTAATTTATAGTTTCCGGTTTCTTAACTTCGCCGTATGACCATGATTTAATCTGGTCTGGTGAAGCCAATCGAATCATAATGCTATCGAAATCCTGAATTTCTCTCATTCGATGTTCTCCTGGAATATCTGCCTGTGAAAGCAGTATAGTAATACTGTAAAGCAGTATAGTAATACTGTAAAGCAGTATAGTAATACTGTAAAGCAGTATCTTGTAATATGCCCCCGGGAATTTTTAAAACCAACGGAAGCCAAATATACATCTAAAACTAAAATCCCTTAGAATTGGGATCCCTTTTTACTAATCAACTCTTCATCACGTTCAGTTAAAGGAATCTGCTTCCCTTTGGAGTCATATATTGACATATCCAAAGCAAGACCTCTCAGCTCCTGTACCAGTACGTTAAATGATTCAGGCATGCCTGCATTAGAAGACGGTTCGCCTTTTACAATACTTTCATAGATCTTAACTCTACCATTCATATCATCAGATTTTATGGTAAGCAGTTCCTGAAGTGTATTAGCAGCACCATATGCTTCAAGTGCCCAAACTTCCATCTCACCAAGTCGTTGGCCGCCAAACTGCGCTTTCCCACCCAGCGGCTGCTGAGTTACCAGTGAATAAGGTCCTGTTGAACGTGCATGCATTTTATCATCAACAAGGTGTGCAAGTTTAAGAATATATACATAGCCTGCAAATACCGGGTTAACAAATAGTTCACCGGTTTTTCCATCACGGAGTTCCGTTTTTGAGTCAACTGGTAATCCTGCTTCTTTCATCTTGCTTTCAATTTCTCCAATTGTTGCAGACTGAAAGACAGGAGTGGAATACCACTCGTCCAGCTCATCAGCAGCCCAGCCCAACTGGGTTTCAAGAAGCTGTCCAATATTCATACGAGAAGGCACACCAAGTGGATTCAAACAGATATCAAGAGGAGTTCCGTCATGCATATACGGCATCTCCTCTTCCGGAAGAACCCTTGCAACGACACCCTTATTTCCATGGCGTCCCGCCATCTTATCGCCTTCACGAAGTTTACGCTTTTTAGCCACAAGGACTTTTACTACTTCATCAACACCTGGTGACAGATCATCACCCTCAGAGCGCTTAAGCCGCTGGACATCAATTACCGTACCCTCTGTTCCGTGGGGAACTTTAAGAGATGTGTCCCTAACTTCTTTAGCCTTCTCTCCAAATATAGAGTTCAGCAGTTTAAATTCAGGAGTGGTATCAGACTCGGATTTAGGAGTTACCTTTCCGACCAGAATATAACCGGGTTTAACTTTTGCCCCAATTCTGATTACTCCATCCTCATCAAGCTGTTCAAGAGTCTTCTCGCTGGTGTTTGGTATATCACGGGTCAGCTTCTCAGGCCCAAGCTTTGTCTCCCGTACATCTATAGTAAATTCTTTAATATGAATTGAAGTGAAGATATCTTCTTTAACTACTTTCTCAGAGATCAGAATTGCATCCTCGTAGTTATATCCATTCCAGGGAACAAATCCTACCAGTACGTTTCTCCCTAATGCCAGCTCTCCGCTTTTTGTAGCGGGTCCGTCAGCAATAACCTCACCCTCTGCAACAATCTGTCCGCGTGTAACAATAGGTTTTTGATTAAAACAGGTATCCTGATTTGTACGCTGAAATTTCAGGATCTCATACCTGTCAACTTCACCTTCAATCTGTGGTTCATCAGGTTCAATTACGATTGAGTAGGAGGTTACATGTTGAACAACACCTGCCCGTTTTGCCTTTACCAGAACTCCTGAGTCATAAGCAGTCTTTGCTTCCATACCCGTTCCCACTCTTGGCGGTTCGGGGAAAAGCAGCGGTACAGCCTGACGCTGCATATTCGATCCCATCAATGCCCTGTTTGCATCATCATGCTCAAGGAACGGAATCAGTGATGTAGCTACAGAAATTACCTGTTTGGGAGAAACATCCATATACTGGATTCCATCCGGCTCTTTAGTGATATAATCACCTGATCGACGAACAGAAACGAGTTCATCCAAAAACTTTCCATTCTCATCTATTTTGGCATTTGCCTGAGCAATATAATATTTCTCTTCATCAATAGCTGAGAGATATTCAATCTCTTTAGTTGCTTTACCATTTTCCACTTTCCGGTAAGGAGTTTCGAGAAATCCGTAATCATTCACTCTTGTATAGTTAGCAAGTGATACTATAAGACCAATATTCGGTCCTTCAGGAGTCTCAATAGGACACATTCTGCCATAGTGTGTATAGTGTACATCACGAACCTCAAATCCCGCACGATCCCTGGACAAGCCTCCCGGTCCAAGTGCATTCAGTCTACGTTTGTGAGTAAGTTCCGCAAGCGGGTTCACCTGATCCATAAACTGACTAAGCTGACTTGATCCGAAGAACTCTTTAATTGCCGCAACAATAGGTTTGATTGAGATCAGATCCTGAGGTTTAACCGTATCTGCTTCCAGATTCATTCGTTCTTTCGCAATACGCTCCATTCGGGTAAAAGCAGTTTTCAGCTGGTTCTGCAGGAGCTCGCCTACAGATCTGATCCGCCTGTTTCCCAAATGATCAATATCATCAACGTTTGATTCACCGATGTATACCTTTATAAGCTGCCTGATAGTATTGTAAATATCCTGTTTTGTAAGAACCGGCTCCTCAAGCATCTTATCGTAATCAAATTTCTTATTGAGCTTATATCGTCCAACACGTCCCAAATCATACCGCCGATAGGTAAAAAACATAGTATTAAGATCTTTTTCAGCACTCTCAAGTGTAATGGGTTCTCCAGGCATCAGCACAGTATAAATTGATATCAGTGCATCTTCCTTTGTCGGTTCATCATGCCCTTCTTCAACACGGGTATGCTTGGCTTCCTCAACTTCAAAACATCTGAGAATCATCTGTGAGTGAAGTGAATTTTCATGATCAAAGTCAATTATTTGAACTTTTTTTACCCCTGAATGAATAAGCTCATCTATTTCATGCGGATGCATTTTATCACCGGCACGGTAGAGTTTCTTTAATTCAGCTTCACCATCTGCACCGGTACTTTTCATATACACATCTTTAAAGAGAATAGTATCAACCAGACTCTCTTTCACCTTTTGCTTTCTGGAAAGTGTTACAGATTTTGCTTCATAGTAGAGTTCAAGTATTTTTTCCCGAGAATCAAATCCAAGAGCCCTGAGAAACAGAGTCGCAAGAATTCTTTTTTTCCTGTCAACCTTGGTATAAATGAGGTCTTTTTTCTGATCAACTTCAAATTCGAGCCAGGAACCACGGTATGGAATAATTCTGGAGGAGTAAATCCCCTTTTCATTAGAAAAGATTACTCCAGGAGATCTGTGTATCTGACTAACGACAACACGTTCAGCACCATTTACAATAAACGTGCCCCGGTTTGTCATAAGCGGGATATCACCTACATATATGTGTTTCTGCCTTATTTCACCTGTTTCCAGAAAAATAAGGTTTATTTTCGCCTTGATCGGAACTGAGTAGGTTAAGCCTTTCTTCTTACACTCATTTTCCGTAAATTTAATGTTATCCTCATCAAGATTATACCCGACATATTCGAGCATCATATCGCCGCCCGGGCTCTCAATGGGAAAAATAGACTGGAAAACTTCTTCCAGTCCCTGAAGTGCAAGAGGTTCATTCTTCAGGAGTGAATCCCGCTGAAGAAACTTCTCGTATGAAGAGAGTTGAATATCAACCAGATTGGGAAGTTCCATAACCTCTGCAATCTGTTCCCCTACATACTTTCTTATAATCGCATTGCCGCTGGCAAGCATCGCCACCCCCTGATTAGCTGAGTCAAGAGCACAAAAGGCTGCTTCCTTCCTCTTTAATCCAGTAGAAATATCTCTACTCCAAAAAAAACTTTCTCTTCCAAAGACACAACCGGCCACCAGAAATTTAGATTTCCGGTGGCTGAATTATTAAAGGATAATCAAAGATCCTAAAACAACTGAGTGTAGCTGAGCGTTACTGCAGAATAAATTACTTAAGTTCAATCGTTGCGCCGGCTTCTTCCAGTTTATCTTTAACTGTTTTAGCCTCTTCTTTAGAAACGCCTTCTTTAACCGCTTTATCGCCTGCTTCAACAAGATCTTTTGCCTCTTTAAGACCAAGCCCGGTAAGAGCTCGAACTGCTTTAATAACAGGAATCTTCTTTCCTTCTGCAATTCCTGTAAGAATTACGTCAAATTCTGATTGTTCCTCAACTTCTTCTTCTTCTTCGGCAGCACCAGCTGCTGCTACAGCGACAGGTGCTGCCGCAGTTACTCCAAACTTCTCTTCCATTGCGGAAATAAGCTCAGACACCTCGAGTACCGTCATCCCTGCAATTGCCTCTAAAATTTCTTCCATTGTTTTGGTAGCCATATTATCTTCTCCTTGTATAGTATTGTAACGACAGTAGCATTGCTACTAACGAAGACTAATGTCGTCTATTCTTTTGAATCTGCAACAGCCTGCAGAGTTCTTACGAGTTTAGTTGGTACTGCATTAAGCAGATATACCACATTCTGTACGGGTGCTTTCATCGTTGCCATAAGCTGTGAGATAAGCTCCAGTTTACCCGGAAGCTTACTAAAAGCCACAACCTGTTCAGCAGAGAATAAATCCCCATCCAATATTCCGCCCTTAAGTTCAAGCGGTGCGTTTTTAGCAAAAGCAATCAGGATTTTTGCAACTGGTCCAGCTGATTCACCTGTAGGAAGTGCTACCGCAGTAGGTCCTACCAGATAGTCCCCTACCTCTGGTTTATCAAGCTGTTTCAGCGCGATCTTGGCAAATCGATTCTTTACTACTTTATATACTGTCTCATATTCACGAAGTTTCTCTCGTAAATCAGAAATCTGTTTTACAGTCAGTCCCCGGTAATCGGTGAAGATGAAGTCTTTAACATCTTTGAACTCATCAACAAGGGCCTTGACTGCATTCAGTTTTCCATCCTGCAATTTTGTCTCATATTCAGCCATCATGCTACCTCCATCTTCCTATACGTTATCGCGCAAATCAACATGGACTCCAGGTCCCATTGTTGAAGATATCGCAACACTTTTTACGAATTCACCCTTGGCATCACTGGGTCGTTTTCTTACTATCTCTTTAAACACCAACTTCAGATTCTCAACAACCTTATCAGTATCCATTGATACTTTCCCAATTGCCAGGTGGACAACTCCGGTCTTATCAGAACGAAATTCAATTCGACCCTTCTGGAGCTCTTCAAGAGCTGCTTTAATATCAAATGTAACTGTTTGTGTTTTCGGATTAGGCATCAGTCCTCTTCGACCAAGAATAGGTCCGAGTCGTCCAACGTCTTTCATCATGTCCGGTGTAGCAACCGCAACATCAAAATCCATCCATCCGCCTTTAATTTTCTCAACCAAATCTTTGTCCCCAACATATGCAGCTCCGGCAGCGGCAGCTTCTTCAGCTTTCTCGCCCCGTGCAAATACCAGGATTTTTTTTTGTGCTGAAAACTGGTTTGGGAGTACCACAGTATCTCTTACAGACTGACTCTTTTTCAGATTCAGCTTGATAGATACTTCAACAGTTTCATCAAACTTTGCAAAGGCAAGTTCTTTCACAAGCTCAGCTGCCTTCTTCGCAGTAAAAATTTCCTGCTTGTCATACTTTGCGACAGCTTCTAAATACTTCTTTCCATGTTTCATGCTAAAACCTCCACATTGACACCCATACTTCTTGCAGTGCCTGCGACAATTTTCATTGCTGCATCAATGTCATTAGCATTCAGATCCGGCATTTTTATTTCTGCAATTTCTTTCAATTTTTCCCGGGTCAGTGTAGCGACTTTCACTGCGTGAGGTTCGCCGGAACCACTGGTGATTCCACAGGCTTTCTTAATAAGAACAGCTGCTGGTGGAGTTTTGAGAATAAAGGAAAAGGTTCTGTCTGCAAACACAGTAATAACAACGGGAACAATCATTCCTGCCTCAACATGTTTTGTCTTGTCGTTAAACTGCTGTACAAACTGGGGTGCACTTACACCGTGAGGACCTAATGCCGGTCCAACCGGGGGTGCAGGTGTAGCTTTCTGTGCGGGTACCTGCAATTTGATTATTGCAGTAACCTTCTTCTTAGCCATAAGAGTTCTCCTTACGTAAAGTGTAAAAAAATACTTTACGCTGGTAATAACGCCTGTCATACGATCAGGCTCCCATCGCCCCGCGCCCTGCAGCTGAGGGGATATGTTAAAAATGAAAGTCTCGGAAACTGCTTATCAGCAAGGCAGCAATTTCAGAATTATATTAATAACCAGTCTAACCGATTACCGTTACACCAGCTTGTCTGGTTACATCTCAACCAGCTTGTCTGGTTACACTTTCTCTACCTGAATATATTCAACTTCAACAGGAGTAGACCTGCCGAAAATGCCAACCATAACTTTCAACTTCGATTTGTCCGGATATACATCTTCAATAGTTCCTGTGAAGGTATCAAACGGACCATCGATAATTTTCACCATCTCACCATGAGCAAAAGATTGTTTGGGTCTTAAAATCTTATCAGTTTTAATTTCACCGGTTTTCTGGAAAATACCTCTGGCTTCTTCAGGGGTAATAGGTTGCGGTTTGGAACCATTCATGGTCCCTACAAATCCCGTTACGCCCTGGATTCTTCTGATCTGGGAGCAAATCTGCTTCCATCCAAGATCCGGTAAATCTATCTCCAGCAGTATATACCCGGGAAGAATTTTCTTCATTGAAGTTTTTTTCTTCCCATCTTTGATTTCGACCACTTCCTCTGCAGGAACTTTGATATCAAAAACAAACTCTGAGAAATTAGGGTCATTCATGAGACGTCTAATCGTTTTCTCAATTTTATTCTCATATCCCGAATATGTATGTACTACATACCAGCCTTTTGCCATGTCTTCCTCAATTGTTCCTAATAAACAAGATACAGTCCCTGAAGGAGGAGGAAATCAACCAGCCCCAGGACTACTGCGAAAATTAACGTTGATACAAGCACGATTTTTGTTGAAGAAACAACAGTATCCCTGTTTGGCCACACGACCTTTTTCAGTTCTAATCTCGTCTCTTTCAAGTATTTGAACAGCTTTTTCATCAAACGTTCTCCTATAATTCTAACCACACTATATCTGATCTGCCTCAAAAAACTTTTGAACCAAACTCTTTCAAAAATATATCAGGCCAGGTAGGACTCGAACCTACAACATCCGGTTTTGGAGACCGGCGCTCTAGCCATTGGAGCTACTGGCCTAAGTGAGTTCTATTTTATTTTTGTCTCGCGATGCAAAGTATGCTTTCTGTCAAATTTACAATATTTATTAAATTCAAGCTTACCTTGAATATTTCTACGGTTCTTTGTAGTAGTGTAATTTCTCCTTTTACATTCAGTACATTGAAGCGCTATTTTTTCTACTGGACCTTTCTTTTTGCTAGCCATATATATACTCCCATTAATTCTACACTAATGTCGAACTGAACAATTCAGTCGTTTGAGCCCTCGACCGGATTCGAACCGGTGACCCCCACCTTACCATGGTGGTGCTCTACCGACTGAGCTACAAGGGCAAGGTACTCCATAGTATTATCCAGATTATGATCCGAGCATAAAACCACGTAGATGGAAAAATAGCAAAGCTGGTATTTTTTGTCAAGAGATTTTTATACCTGACTTGAAAATAATCATGTTTTATGACTATTATTATTTATGAAGTAAACCGGTTTACGCTCAAATATACTCTATTTGATTTTTTATAATTGGGATATTTTATGGGAATAGCTTTTACATAGAGGCTCTTTTAGAATTTTTTATTTCTAAATGGGTATGAATTAAGCTATAAATCAGCTTTATCATATTAGTGAAGTTTTTTGATTAAATATAAACTATTGTCTGCACATCTACAGCTTTAGAACAGGAAGTTGATATGAATAATAAAAGCATCCGTCACGGGAAAAGCAGTGAATCCATCAAATGGGATTTTGCCGAACATTTAAAATATACATTGGGGTGCGACCGATACTCAGCCTCAGATCACGATAAATACTATTCACTTGCCCTTACGGTGAAAGACAGACTTATTCACCAATGGATCAGAACTCAGCAGTCACATCATAATAATAACGCAAAGCGTGTCTACTACCTCTCCCTCGAATTCCTTATGGGCAGAGCCATGACAAACAACATCATAAACCTGCAGCTTGAAGAGCCATTTCGGAAGGCACTGAATGATCTAGGGTACACCCTTGAAGAATTGGCGGACAATGAGGTTGATGCAGGACTCGGTAACGGAGGTCTGGGCAGGCTTGCCGCATGCTTCCTCGATTCCATGGCTACCATGGATCTCCCGGCTTATGGATACGGTATCAGGTACAATTACGGTATCTTCAAACAGCATATTGTAAACGGCTACCAGACAGAACAGCCGGACGACTGGCTGCGATTTGGAAACCCCTGGGAAATTGAGCGGAAAAATATCAGTATTCCGGTACATTTTGGCGGCCGGGTTGAACCTATTAACGAGAACGGAGAAATACACTTTAAATGGACAAATACTCAACAGGTAGTCGGCATAGCCTACGATACTCCTATTGTCGGCTATGGCGGTAATACCGTAAATACATTGCGTTTATGGAGCGCTCGGTCACCTGAAAGTTTTAATCTCCACGATTTTAATGAAGGGGATTATATTGAGTCAGTTAAATCAAAAGTACTCGCTGAAAATCTCAGTCAGGTTCTCTACCCGAATGATACACTCTACCTCGGCAAGGAGCTTCGTCTTAAACAGCAGTATTTCTTTGTAGCATGCTCACTAGCCGATATCCTCAGACGTTTCAGGAAATCTGGAGAATCATGGTCTAAATTCCCTGACCATGCAGCTCTGCAGCTTAACGACACCCACCCCTCACTGGCGATACCTGAACTTATGAGAATTCTTCTTGATAAAGAACACCTTTCATGGGATAAAGCATGGGATATTACGGTAAGATCAATTGGCTACACTAATCATACGCTTATGCCGGAAGCTCTCGAGAAGTGGTCCGTCTCCATGCTGGAAACAAATCTTCCTCGTCACCTGCAGATTATTTATGAAATTAATCATCGGTTTCTTCAGAGGGCAGTAACTTTTTTCCCCGGCAATACCGAAAAAATCAGCCGCGTAAGTATAATTGAGGAGTCCAACCCGAGACAAATCCGCATGGCAAATCTGAGTATTATTGGATCCCACTCAACCAATGGAGTTGCCCGGCTGCATACCGATTTGCTAAAAAGCCGTATGTTCCCTGAGTTTGCACAGATATTTCCCAAAAGATTCAACAATAAAACAAACGGCATTACACAAAGACGTTGGCTGTTAAAGGCAAACCCTCCACTGGCATCATTAATTAATGAAGTTATCGGAGAGAGGTGGATTACCGACTTTACCCGCATCACTGATCTTAAGAAATATGCAGATGACACCTCTTTCCTGAAAGAGTTTGAAAAGGTGAAAAACACCTCCAAGATTGAAGCATCAAACTATTTAAAAAGTAGTTTTGGATGGTCAATTAATCCTGATACCATTTTTGATGTACAAGTCAAACGAATCCACGAGTATAAACGTCAACTGCTCAATGCTCTTCATATCATAATTCTCTACAATAGAATCAGAGATGGGAAAACAGATGGTATGCAGCCGCTCACCTTCCTGTTTGGCGGGAAAGCCGCTCCCGGATATGTAATTGCAAAACTTATCATTAAGTTTATAAACAGTCTTTCAGAGACCATAAATAATGATCGTGCAGTAAAGGATCTTTTAAAGGTCTACTTTATGCCGAATTACCGTGTTTCAATGGCGGAAAAAATTATACCGGCTACAAATATTTCCGAACAGATATCAACTGCGGGAACGGAGGCTTCCGGAACCGGGAACATGAAATTTATGTGCAATGGGGCAATCACCCTGGGAACACTTGACGGTGCCAACATTGAGATAATGGAGGAAGCGGGAAAAGATAATATTTTCATTTTTGGAAATTCCGCCGATGAGATAGAGCAAAAAAGAGATTCATACGATCCCTACAGAAGCTGTTCACAGGATAATGAGATACGACAGGCTATTGAACTTATCCTCTCAGGCTACTTCAATATAAGTGAACCGGGAATATTTGAACCCCTCCGCAGAGCGCTTTTTGATGAAGGAGATCGTTATATGCACTTTGCGGATCTTGGATCATACAAGGATACTCATGCTCTGGCTGTGAAAGCTTACCGTGACAGGATGAGGTGGAACAGAATGGCGGTTATGAATATTGCCTCTTCAGCCAAGTTTTCATCTGACAGAACCATTGGGGAATATACAAAAGAGATCTGGAATGTTGCTCCCAGCAAAGTAGAAGGTGTTGATTCGGCGTCCCTGAGTCTGGATGATGCTGCAAAAAATTAGTGAATCACAGAATTAAAGATATCTGAAATCCAGGGAGAAATTGATGTAAGAAGAGGTACTATTAACAGTGCCGGAAGAAAGTTAGAGATCTTGATCTCCCTGAGATTCAGTAAATTTATACCGATCATAATAACCATAACACCACCGACCGCAGAGAGCTCTATCAGACCGGCATCTCCAATGTGCGGCGCGAGCCATGCACCTGCAAGGGTTAATCCCCCCTGATATACCAGAATAGTAATTGCGGAAAAAATCACCCCGATACCATATGCAGCAGTAAACATGATGGCCATAAAGCCGTCCATAACAGATTTAATCAGGATAAGTTCAAAATCGCCCTCTGCACCCGCTTTAATAGCTCCGACAATAGTCATTGCACCGACACAAAAAAGTACAGAAGCATTTAGAAATCC
>CAZMOX010000003.1:0-66105 GCA_964567895.1 uncultured Spirochaetales bacterium
TACAAGAAAAATGAGGAAAACACAATGTAAATTTTGTCTTTTGTCATAATTTACAACAGTTATTTATTGTTCTGTATATAATTAACTGCCGTTCATGCGTTTGTCGTGTATTGAGATACTATTTCTTTTGTCTTCTTTTTAATGTCTGAAAAGCTCTTAACATAAAGAGACAGCATAGAGAGACGCAATTATCCTTGTCAGCTCTCCTTCAATTTACCTGATAAGTATTTGTGAAGAACGCTCGATACTAAGGTTTGGTAAGGGAGCCCTTCTTCTCTGGCGTGAATTTGAATATCCCGAAAATCTTTTTCACTGACCCTAAAATTTATCCGGTGGGTTTTTGCAAATGTTTGTTTTGCAGCCTCTTTGTATTTATCTAAATCTTCTTCTTTTGATACCCATTCCCCACGATTGAAAGTATTAAGAATTTCTTTCTCTTCAGGGTCTAACTTGTATTCTTTATCAGCCATTGTTTTCCTCCAAAGATTTTCTTTTCGCTTCTCTGTTGGGAATAATTGTCTTGAGAAAATAATATGTATCTTCCTCAATATATGGAACTATATACACATAAGAATCTGTTCTAACAACAAATATCGATTGTTTTGGATATTTGTTGTTATTTGGGTGTTCATAACTATCCAGTAAACCCCCATTTTCAATATATAAAACAATTTCTTCAAAAGGAATATCACGATTTTCCTTTAACCATCTGTTTTTTTCTTTGTTCCATTCAAAGTTTTTCATGCTTAATCATATCACAATGTGTGCGTTTTGTCAAATTTACTGGGATAGCTTTCATCCGATATGGGATAGGGTGATGTTTATGAAATATGCAAGAAACATGTAAGGATCCCAGTGCCAGGTCGTGCTGTCGCGTCGCTCCTGACGCACAAATCGTACCATACCCTTCAGGTGCGAAAATACAAGTTAAACAGGGGCTCCCATTCGCTGTAAACGCAAACACCGTTCTCTATAATAAAGCAAAATTCAGGGAACTTGGGTTGTCAGTCCCAACAACATGGAATGAATTTGTTGCCGTAGCTGAAACTTGCATGGCTGATGGACAGACTCCATTTTATTTAACACTGAAAGATGCCTGGACAGGAATGGATTATCAGCGGAGTTATGCAAGGAGGAATTAAACAGTAATGAAATTTTTATCTACAGTTGTGAGAAAGTCTGTATTGATTGTCTTATTAGGATTCATTCTTGTTCTTTTTTCATGCAAAACACATAAAAAGGATTTCTCTACACAAAATGACAATATTCTTGCGCCTCTGTACTGGAGTGTATATGAATATTGCTATACTACTGATGGATTTATTCCGGAAGAAGAGTGGGAAGCGAATATTAATTGGATAGAGGATAATTTTAAGGAATATGGGTACAATACAATTTGTATTGATGGATGGGACAAAAATCTTGGAGTACTGGGGAGAACAGATCGTCCGATAGAACATTATCAAACAGCCTTAAGGTGGATGAGAGAAGCTTGTGATGAGCACGGTGTTTTCTTAAGTCTGGTAATGCCTCACCTTAAAAACCATGGAGAAAATGAACTTGAGTATGCCGGTGGAAGCATGATCAGGATAAATGAAGATACCGGGAATGGCGGATGGCAAAGGTTCAGTGAGATGGATAGGGGAACCCATCATGATTGGTGGTCCCAGTATTATAATGCTTTCGATGGTTTCATATACTGGTCTGATATTTCCGGTTCGGGAGATCGGCAGATGATCCTGGACGGGGATTTTATACGGCTTAATACCTTTGAAAATGATGACGAGAGAAAAACCGTAGTATCATTAATGCTAATGGCTGGAGGATGTGTAACTATAGCTGATCGGTATAGTACAATCGGAGATTCCGCCTGGATTTATCAGAATACAGAATTGCTTGCCTTACAAAGTGACGGTTTTACGGGTAAACCCTTTAGTAATGATCCGTTAAATACGGAAAGTCAGAAATGGAAAGGACAGATGTCCAATGGAGATTTCGTAGTAGGGTTATTCAACCGGGAAGATGAAGCAGAAACAAGAAGTATAAATTTTTCAACAGATTTAGGAATAACAGGAAACTCCGCTGTAAGGGATTTATGGGAGCATGAAGACCTTGGGGTAATGACCTCTTACAGCATAAACCTTGAACCCCATTCTTGCGTGATACTAAAAATTGTACCCGCGGATGATGTTGATTCTCAAACGAGCGAGAGAAGCGGAACCAACAAGTTGGTTCCATTTCCGAGAGAGAGCCGAGAACGCAAGGAAACATACCCCGCCCCTTGGGGCGGAATAGAACCGCCAAAGCGGTTCTGGGTCCAGGCTTGCCCTGGGGTATGATACCTTTCATTATGCATCCAACGCGCGTCCATCAACAGGAACAGCTAATGTAGGACTGGAAAAAGACTTAAGCTGGACTGCCGGGAACGGGGCAACATCCCATAAAGTCTATTTTGGTACAGATATAATATTAGGACCTGAAGATTATAAGGGAGAGCAGACAGAAACAACGTATAATCCCGGTTTGCTGGTATACGGCACAACTTATTATTGGAGAATAGACGAAGTACACAGCACCGGAATAGTTATGGGACGTCTTTTCAGATTTACCACAGAATACGATAAAGTTTTCCCCCAGGATATTGTTAATTCAGATTTCGAGACTGGGAACATAAACAAATGGAAGGCTAAAGGGTCTTTTTATGGTGTGGATTCCTGGGATCCTAATTCCGGTATTTTTAAATGTTATTTCTGGGGAACAAACCCTTATGAGCAATCTATCTATCAAACAGTAAAGGGTCTTGATAATGGTTCCTATACTGTAAAGGCATGGGTAAAGCAGAACACCGGGATACCCAATGCCTGCAGCATGATTGTGAGAGATTTCGGGGGGATTAAACAAATCGTGGATATACCCCATGGAGATGAATATAATGAGTACAGCATAACAGTGGGAGTAGGAAATAGTCAGCTTGTTGTTGAGTTCTACACCGACTCTCCGGGTGGATCAAATATGCAGATAGACGATGTGGAATTAATAAAGAATTTCTGAATTCCGGTCAAAAGATTGCAACCGATTTGGTTTACAATCCTGGCCGTTCTTCAAGTCATCAAATAAGACTTCAATATCGTTTCTTTCACGTTATGTTTTACCAGGTAGTGCAAATTTTCTTCGCTGTAGAAACCTCTATCCATGATATACGAAATATCGTAACACAGCGATGATTTCTGTAGACACGCTTAAAGAATGGCGAAATTTTCGGATACATAGCTCCATTGCCTCTTATAGGAAAGAGAATCCAGCAGTTTTAGATATTCATCCTTAGATAAATTCGGTGTGAAATCCCTAATAATATCCTTAGCAGTTTCTGCCTCTCCATAAAGAAGATCAATTATTGTGAGGACATATATTTTTGAGGAAATAATATAGGCCATTTCCGGATCTGCAACCTTGAAATCTCTCGAATGGGAATGTCCACTGAATGAACCTACATATGGATGTATACCAGGCTTAATCTGTGTCAGGTCTCCCATGTCCGTGGAACTGCCCCGTGGGCCAACATGCAGCACATTTTCCCCGCCAATAAGTTCTGCAGCATTCTTTGCCCATATGCTTATCAGCTTATTATTATTTTCAACAGGCAGATATCCCGGGGTATTGATTATCTCCACCTGGGCTCCAACAGCCATTGCTCCCGCCATTAATGCTATATCAACTTTCCTGTTTACCTCTTCTATTATCTCTACAGTCCGGGCTCTTACATACAGTTCAACTTTTACATCCGAGGGAACATTATTTACACTGTCGCCCCCCTTTGTAATTATAGGATGCACTCGGACAGCATCTTCATCTCTGAAAGTTTCTCTCTGTGCATGAATTGCTGACAGAGCAATATTAAAGGCATTCAATGCATTAATACCGTTATACGGTGCACTCCCGGCATGTGCTTCTTTGCCGATAAAGCGGACACTTTTACCAATAAAACCATTACTTCCGTCTGTTATCAGAACCTTCCGTCCGGGATATTCCGATTGTGCATGCTGCATAATTACTATATCGATATCATCAAACTCTCCAAGGTGTATAAGCTCCTGTTTCCCTCCGTAATACTTTATATGTCCCTCTTTTTTAAGAGCCTCTCTGAATTCAAGATTGATATATTCCTCAGCGGGAACTACAAACAGAACTACTTTTCCTGATAGTTTATCAGCAATTTTCTTTAATCCTATTGCTGCACCTATTAATTGCGCGACCTGAGCAAAATGGCCACAGGCATGAGCAGCACCGGTTTCTTTATCAGCAAAAGGGTAATCATTGTTAATAATGGCATCAAGTTCGGCAATAATAGCTATTACAGGACCTTCCTTTCCTTCTTCCAGTACACCCTTTATACCTGTGACAGCAAGTTCACTTCGATATTTTATTCCAATTTCTTCAAATGCCTCTTTAACTTTTTGGGCTGTATTTTTTTCTTTAAAACCCACCTCCGGTTCATGAAGAATTGAGTTGGCAATATCGATAATTTTATCCCGATGTTTATCTATTTCTTTAAATGCTATTTCTTCCAAAGTTTTTTTATTCATCAGAAAATTATCCTTTTCCCTGGAGATATTTTATATATACAAACTTTTAATGATGCAGCCTATTTATGAGTTCTGGGTCTTACAGTAACTCCTTCGGATCCAATAAACATATTTGTAAGTGTTCTTTCATCATTTCTCATTCGCCAGGATAGCAATTTTTTTACATATTTCAGTATAACTGCCGAATATGAGGGGTCTTCTGCAAGGTTATGCAGTTCATCCGGATCATTTTCTATATCAAACAAAAGATCGGGCATTGCAGCAAAGTGTATATATTTGTAATGCCTGTCTCTTACCACGTTTAATGAAGATTCTTCAAATCCAATATCCAGTTCTTCATACCTGAAATCTACCTCCCAATATACTTCATTTCTAAAGTTTTCCGGTTTTTTTCCATACAGGAATGGAACCAGGGAACGGCCGTCGCATTGAACAGGAATTTCTGCACCAAAAATATCTAGAATAGTTGGAAGAATATCAATGCTTTCGGTAAAAGAGTCTATATGTATTCCCTTCTGCATTTTCCCTTCCATGTCAGGTGTGCGGATAATTAGAGGTACATGAAAAGTCTGATCAAAATAGGGCGCTTGTCCAATGAAATGGTGGTCCCCAAGTTGTGTTCCATGATCACTTGTAAAAATAATTACTGTATTTTCATATTCACCGGTTTCTTTAAGAAGTGAAATTATTTTTCCAATATTATCATCTATTTCTGTCATGAGTCCGTAATATGTAGCGCAAAGCTGTTTTAAAGATTTATCATCTCTTGGGTAAATATCTTTTGAGTAAAATCCTCTGTTTGTTGTATTATCAAGCTTATAAGCAAGAAATGGATGTTGTTTTGCTTCGTTTTCCAGTGTTGCTGCCCTCTTAAAAGATGTTATATCATCCGGATTGTAAAGTTTGTTGTATGGTTCCGGTGCAAGATATGGTCTGTGTGGTTTGAGATAGCTTAAATGAAGGAACCATGGTTTATCAACTGGTCTGCGAAGAAATTTTTCAGCATTATATGTTACAAATGCAGTTTCACTCTCCTCTTTTGAATATGGGGGAGGGGAATAGGTTTTCCCTTTCCCCTCTGCTCCGGGATATCCTTCAACAGCTTTGTAATAAAGATCTGTCGGGTTTTCAGGAACCTGATATCCTTTCTCTTCCAGCCACTGCGCCCATTCACCGGGGAATTCTTCACTTGACATCGCAAGGCATTTGAATCCGGGAAGAACACCTTCGTATGTTTTAAGAGCCGGATCATTTGGGGAGAGTAAACGGGGATCCGGAGTGGTATCGGTATATCCTACCAGAGCAGGATCATACCCCAGCTTTCGGAATTCCAGAGCAATATTGGTATGCCGTGCATCCAGAGGAGTCCCGTTTTCTACAGATCTGTGGTTCTGCATGTACATCCCGGTATACAGGGATGCCCGGCTTGGACCACATGGGATACACTGCGCAAAGTGGTTTTCGAAGAAAACACCATCAGCTGCCAGTGCATCAAGATTTGGAGTTTTAACAACAGGATGCCCCTTCAGGGAGAAACATTCACCCCTCCACTGGTCTGTAGTAATTAACAATAAATTTTTCTGTTTCATAATTTTGCCAGAATTTTTGTCCGTTTTGTCTGTAAGTATTCAACCTGTTTTTTATTAGTGGATTCCCTTTGTTTAATTTGAAACTGCAGGGCCCCTTTGAGAGACAGGGATTCTGCATAATGGCAGGAGACAAAATGTTCCGGGAACATCTCCTTAAGGGGAGGCATCTCATTTACACATCGGCTGTCATCAGCAAATTTACATCGGGGGTGAAAAGGACAACCCGTCGGAGGATTAACAGGGCTTGGCTGTTCTCCCTGTACAAAAAGTTTCTGCATTGTTATTTCAGGATCATCCGGAGGAATTGCAGACATAAGAGCTTCTGTGTATGGATGCTTCGGTTTATAATAAAGTTCTTCAGTAACAGCCATTTCAACTATTCGGCCAAGATACATAACTGCTACCCTGTCACAGGCATAAGCTACCGCACTTAAATCGTGTGCAACAAACAGATAGGTAAGATCCAGTTCATGGCGCAAGTCTTTCAGGAGGTTTAGTATCTGTGCCTGAATAGAAACATCAAGAGCCGAAACTGCTTCATCACATACTATAAATTCAGGATGCATAATAAGAGCCCGCGCTATAGCGATTCTTTGTCTCTGCCCCCCGCTGAAGGCATGAGGATAACGTCTGAGCTGGGAAGTTTTAAGTCCGCAAAGAACTGCCATATCTTTAATCTTTTCGTTAAGCTCATCTCCACTGGCCAACTTGTTTGCCACAAGAGGTTCACCAATAATGTCTCTTACTGTCATTCGCTGATTTAGTGAGGCATAGGGATCCTGAAAAATCATCTGCATATTACGCCACTGATGCCGCAGTTCGTTACGTCTTAATTTTGCAATATCTATCTTTTCTTTTCCAGTATTAAATAATACCTCACCTCCGGTAGGTTCAGTTAAATGGATAAGGGTTCGTCCAAGAGTTGTTTTACCAGATCCGCTCTCTCCTACCAAGCCTAGATTTTCACCCTTTTTTATGGTAAAAGATACATTATCAACTGCTTTCAGAAGCTTTGTGTGTTTGCCGAATATGCCGGTTTTACCTACCGGAAAATATTTTTTCAGATCTTTAATTTCAACTAGTGTACTCATTAATATTTCTCCCCTTTTTTATACAGATGACATGCAACCTGCTGATCTTCTGAAATTTCTATAAGATCAGGAAAAGAGTCATTACAAATGCCTTCCATAAAATAATCACATCTGTCATGAAATGCACATCCTTTAGGTCTGCTGAACAGAGTCGGAACACTTCCACGTATAGGTTCCAGTCTTTTACGATCTTCAAGATCACCAAGACGTGGAATTGCATCCAGTAATTTCATTGTGTAGGGATGTTTCGGATGGTTGAAAATTTCTTTAACAGGTCCTTTTTCAACAATGCTGCCCATGTACATGATAGCAACATTATCCGCAACCTGTCCGACTACACCAAGATCATGGGAAATAAAGATAATTGAAGTTCCAAACTCCTCTTTTACATTATTCATAAGGTCAAGGATCTGAGCCTGTATTGTTACATCCAGAGCTGTAGTAGGTTCGTCCGCGATTAGAAGACGCGGATTACACGAAAGAGCTTTGGCTATCATAGCTCTCTGCCGCATCCCCCCCGAAAACTCGCCAGGAAAACGGTCAACAGCTTTTTCCGGGTCTGCAAGTCCCACCTTTCGCAGAAGATCAATAGTAGTAGTTCTGGCCTCTTCTTTTGTATTTTTTTTATGCTGCTGTATTACCTCAATAATCTGATGTCCTATAGTATAAAGAGGTGAAAAAGAGCTCATAGGTTCCTGGAATATCATCGAGGCCATTCCACCCCGAATTTCCTGGATTTCCTTTCCTCTTGGATTAAGTTTGGTAATATCAACAGGTTCATCCCCATTGGTTCCATAAAAGAGGATTTCTCCCTCAACAATTTTCAGTTCTTTAGCAAGCAGCCGGAGTAAAGACAGAGATGTAACACTCTTACCACATCCGCTTTCTCCCACAAGGGCCAGCACTTTTCCAGCTTCAAGGTTAAAATCCAGACCACAGACAATAGGAATCAATGCCTTGTCAAGGTGCCATGAAATTTGCAGTTTTTTTACCTGCATTAAATATTTATTCTCCATTCTAAGTAGTCTCCTATTTTGAAAAGGGATCTGCTGCGTCCCGTAAGCCATCACCCAGAAAATTAAAGGCAAGTACTGATATAACAACAAACAGGGCAGTTATAAGCAGCCATGGTATTTGCGACAGAGTATGAATATTCTGTGCCGAGTAAAGAAGAACCCCCCAACTGACAATAGGCTCCCGAAGACCCAAACCAAGGAAACTTAAAGCAGTTTCGGCCAGTATTATATATGGGAACGAGATTGTCAGATCCACTATGATATAACTCATAAAAGAGGGAAGCATATGATTAACTATAATTCTTCTATCTGTACATCCTGCCAGTTTTGCGGAAAGAATAAAGTCTTCTTCCCTCATAGAGAGAAGTTTACTTCGAACACGTCGACCAAGGTTGGTCCATCCTACTGACGCAAGAATTATTGTTACAGCAACATAGACCTTTAAAGCAGACCATTCCCTAGGTAGAGCTGCTGCAAGAGCCAGCCATAGTGGAAGAGTTGGAATAGACCGGAGGAATTCCATCATACGCATAATAATTTCGTCGACTATACCGCCGAAATACCCGGCAATACCTCCTATAATCAGTCCAATTAAAAATACAAAAGATACCCCGATAGCTCCAACAGAAAGAGAGATTCTTGTGGCAAACATCAGTCTTGAAAAAATATCTCTTCCAAGCTGATCTGTTCCGAAAATATTTATCATCCCCTCTTTGACCCCGAACAGATGCAGATCCATTTCGAACAACCCTAAAACCTTATAGGGTTCTCCCTTTATAAAAATAGAGATTGGAATAATTCTTGATGTATCCGGTATAGCGCGCAATTTTAAAGTTTCAGGATCACGTTTATTATCCCACCCATAAATAAAAGCCTGGAAGTGAAATTTTCCTTCTGAATCGATGTGACGGATTTTCATAGGAGGTGACTGCAGGTAACTTGTATTACGATTGCCAGATGAGTAGGGAGCTATAAATTCAGCAAAAATCCCTATAAATATAAAAAGAAGAAGTATAATACCGGCCACGATGGCCATTTTGTTTTTTTTAAACTGCCACCACATCAACTGCCAGTGAGTAGCAAGATCTCTTCTATTTACTACTGTATTGGTAACATCAGTATTATTTTTATCTTTCATTTTACACCCGCCTTTCCCATCCGTAGGCGCGGATCAAGGATCATAAGAAGGATATCCGATATAAAAGTCCCTATTATAACAAGACTGCACATGATAAGTATCAAAGCGGCTGACAGATACACGTCCTGATTTAACAGTGCGTTTATATACAAGGGACCAAAAGTCGGCAGGGATAAAACCATACCAATTATTGGAGCTCCGGAAACTATTTTGCTTAGTTCCCAACCCAGAGTTGAAGCTATGGGATTGAGTGCCATACGAACCGGGTACCTCATAAGCAGTTTGAATTCAGGAATACCCCCTGACCGTGCAGATGTAACGTACATTTTATTCAGTTCATCAAGAAGGGTGGCACGCATGGTACGAAGCTGAAATGCAGTACCTGCCATCCCAAGGACAACAACCGGTACCCAGAGATGGGAAAACAGATCCATTAATTTTGCAAAACTCCAGGGAGCATTCTGAAACTCCAGGGAAAATAATCCCCCGACACTCACTCCAAACCATTTTTGTCCCAGAAACATAAGAATCAATGCAAGTAGAAACCCCGGGATTGCAAGACCCAGATATCCAATAACAGTTGCCACATTATCTCCTATAGAATACTGCCGGACAGCAGAGTAGATACCAATAATAATCGCTATAACATATGTAAAAATAAGGGTTGAAAAAGCGAGAACAAGAGTCATTGGTAAGCTCTCCCCAAGTACATCTTTTACCGGCCTGTGGTATTCCCAGGAAAACCCCATATCACCCTTAAAAAGATCACCTATCCATATTGCGTATTGCTGGTAGACTGGCCTGTCAAGACCAAGTCTGCTGCGCATTGCATCCAGTTCATCCTGGGTAACAACAACTCCTCCCTGAGTCTTTTTCCCTGCATAGGAATCAACAAAGTCTCCAGGAGGAAGCTGGATGAGTATAAAGGCGACAATAGATAATAAAAACATGGTAACTAATGTTGTACCAAGACGGCGTGCAAATAACTCAAGCATTATTACTACCCCTTTTTAATAAAATATTAACTGATTTGAAAAAACGAACCCGGACAAGCTTTTGTCCGGGTTCAGAATTACTTAAGAAAAACCGGTTTATCTATTTAATAAACCACTGATCAGCCCGGTAGGGATAAGAATAAGCAAAGAAAGTACTGTTAATTGTCCATTCCGGTGCATTCCCAAGTCTGTCATGTACTACAGTTATCAATGGTATTTCACCAAGAGTACCAATAACAGACAGATTATCCTTATTGATCTTTATAATTTCTTTTCCAAGCTCCATATATCTTGCTGTTCCTGGAACAAGGGTAACCCATTCGTCTCCTATTTCCCAAAGATGTAATACCCATGCTGGCGGTTTTTCACCTGATGCGCCATTACTGGTTTTCCAGTCCATCCAGGGCAGACCCATTATAGGCCATGCTGCAGCGTATGGAGGCATAAACAAAGAAGGACTTGAAATCATATTTGGTTCAAAAGGTGCAAACCATTCGCTTGTAATATCCAGGGTATTGGATTTTTGTTTATCTCTGGTAAGCTGAGTATTTACCTCTTTCAGCAGTACTTTTACACCAACATTTCCCCAGTATTCAGAGATAAGAGCCGGAAAATCCGGTGTTCCCACATACTGAATAGTATATTCCCACAGAACTGTAAGCTCTTTTCCATCAGAACGCAGTCTGACTCCATTAGAACCCATTTTCAGTCCCATTTCATCCAGCAGTTTATTTGCCTCTGCAGGATCATAATCAGCCATAAATTCTCTGTCCTTATCTGTAACATAGGGTACATTCAAAGGCATTGCCTGCTGGGGAGTTCCAAGACCCAGAAATAGTGCCTCGTTAAGTTCATCACGGTTTATTGCCAGGGACATAGCATATCTAAAGCGAACATCACTATAGATTTCTCTTAAAGCAGGATCTTCAGCTGTCTGGTTAAATATCATAGGAGGACCAACCTGTCCTGCAGGAAGCTGAAGCTTATAGTTCCCTTTTTTCTCATTTTCTTTTAATATTGTAAAATCGGTTAAGGCCATGCTCTGAGACTTTTGATCAACCTTACCATTCATAATCTCAAGAGGCCATAATTGCTTTTCAAGAAATCTTTCATAATGATAATCAACATAAGGAAGCTGGTTACCTGCTGTATCTACCTTAAAGTAATATGGGTTAGCAATAAAAAGACGTTGTTGTATTGTAGGTACTTCACTAAGATAATGACTCTCAAGGGTTGGGACCTTAACTCCCTCAGGGCCTGCAACTACAGCATCTTTCCATTTATTCCAGTAAGTGCCAAACTGCCGTACCCAATTATCATATCCGGCTGCAATGGCTTCTTTATCGGCATTTGGATTATATTTAATATGATACTGTTTTAGAAAATGTTTTGGGGCAAATGCATCAAAAGTAGATCCGTTTCCTCCCAGATAATAGAGCAAACCAGGGAACGCATTTTCAAATTTAATTTTTACAGTTACATCATTAATTTTTTCTATACTTGGAACTGCTGCACTCCATGGAGATGGAATAACTTTATGGATCTCTTTATTAAGGAGGATATCATTTACATAAAAAACCATATCATCAGCATTAAAGGGTTCTCCATCGGACCACTTGTGTCCTTTCCTCAATACAAATGTTATTTCAGTAAAGTCATCATTCCATTCCCATGATTTTGCAACATTCGGTACAATGGTACTTAGATCATCACTGAATCTAACCAGGTTAGCCTGGCGCCACGCCATTACTTCGGTAGTACCTGACTCATAAGAGATACACATACCTCTAAGCTGTCCACCGTATTGCCCAATTTCTTTATAGGGCAGAACAACAAGTGGTTCTTCCGGCAGACGCTTGTCTACAGACTGAAGTGCACCACTACTCTCTTTAGCAGCAAATAATGGATTGCCGGTAAAAGTAAGTTCCTTGCCTGTCTGCTTTTCATAATCGGCCAATTCAAGCTGCTGAGGGAATTCAGTTGTTATCCCCATAGCATCTGCTACAGTTGCTGCAACAACAGATCCACCTGAACTTGTTTCGGCGGCGTCTTGCTGTCCGCCTGAAAACACACTGAATGCAATAAACAGCAATAGCAGGGCGACAATTAGTTTCTTTTTCATCTTTCTCTCCTTTAATTATTTCACATATTTTTCACAAAAAGTATTGGTAAGAAGTTTAATATGTTAAACTTAGTTTATCATACTATACATAACTGTCAAGCTTTTTCATAAAGGAAGCGAAGGAAGTTTTTTGCGGTGTGCCCATCATATCCGGGTTCTTAAAGCATGGAATGTGGGGAATTAAAGAATTTACGGGAGTCTAAGGCGTATCATCTTGGGGATAACATTTACCGATTCTACCAAACGAGCAAGTACTTGATAGAAAATACATAACGAAAAAAGAAATAATGGGAATTTTGGGTGTAAAACTCAGGATGACTAATATTAACATTGTGTTAAAAGTTGATAATTGTGTATTATATAGTAAACTAAGTACAGTATATTGAACTAACTATAAATATTTGCTATAGATTAAATAGGCGGAGATTACATTACGGAGGGAATAAAAATGAGTAATACTAAAATGGAGCATAGAGAGCTTGATTCTTTTACCAAGGAACTTTTTGACGAACTGTTTGCATCGGTTACTGCAGGTCCCGGAGTTTTCCGAGGAAAAATCGATGAAATGCAAAACAATCTGAACGAGATGAAGCATACTAGGCTTACTCAGCCTATCCTTGATTTCTTTATACAACTCCTTGAGTTACGCCGGGAACAGGACATCCTTCCCACTGACCTGGGGTTGAACTATGAAGATCTCCTTGTCCTGGCTAAACGTCATGAGGAGATCGATGAACATGGAGTTACCTTGGGCGGCCGGATAAACCGCGCACTTCCTATTGTTCAGGCGGCCAACAAACGCGTGGAAGACTACCTCCATGAAAAAGATGCCGAAGCACCAAGTGGTATTGAGCTATGGGAGAGGATTCAGGAAAACAAGAAGCGGATCATGAAAGAGCTTAAAATGAGCGAAGAAGAATGGAATTCCTATAAAGGACAGCTCAAATACGCCATCAATTCTGTTGACACTCTTTCAAGAGTTCTGGACCTTCCTCCTTCTGTAATTAAGGATGTTCTGAGAGTTACCGAATCCTACCGCATGCGCCTGACTCCTTATTATGCAAGTCTAATCCAGCCGGGTAAAATCAATGATCCTGTTCTTATACAGAGTGTGCCTACAGGTGAAATGGTTGACAATGTAGGTGAAGAGATTCCTCCTGTAGCAGCAGACCATTCACCGGCGAGGCTGATTGATCAGTTTTATCCCAGGGTTGTATCGGTTAAGTCTACAAACATGTGTGCCATGTACTGTACCCATTGTCTCAGAATTGCCCATATTGGGGGAAAGGACAGGATTTATCATAAAGAGGCATACCGGGAGGCTCTTGACTATATAAGAAAGAACCCTTTAATTCGTGATGTTCTGGTAACCGGGGGAGACGCCTTTGTTCTGCCCAACGATATGCTCAGGTTTCTTCTCGATGAGCTTGACTCAATAGATCATATTACTGTAAAACGCCTTGGTACCCGTATCCCTGTCACAGCACCCATGAGGATAGATGATGAACTTCTCGATATACTTAGTAAGAGCAATGATAAAAAACCGATTCGTGTAGTCACACAGATAAATACAGCACAGGAAATTACTCCTGTCAGCAGAGAGGCTTTTAGGAAACTTTCATCAGTATCAATGACAGTCATGAATCAGGCTGTACTCCTGAAAGGGATCAATGATACCCGTGTAAAGATGTGGAAGCTATGCGAGACCATTCATGAGGCTTACGTCCGTCCATATTATGTTTTCAACTGTTCCTACAGAAATGCTCAATTTTCACATCTGCGTGTTCCCGTTGAGATCGGCAGAGATATTATAGAAAGCATGTACGGGAACATATCCGGTGATGCAATACCACGTTTTATCTGTACGGCAGGGGGCAAAGTACCTATGTACAGGGACAATGTTATCGGTAAAAAAGAAAATGCAGTGGTTTTGAGAAAACCATGGTCCGGGGAGGAGGTTGATTATCCTGACGCAGATCCTGAAATATACAGTAAAACAGATTTTGCTTTTGCAAAGTATAAGGACTGAATATGGAAACCACTCCCGTAAAATATCTTGAGGAACGGCATGATGAGATGCTTAAACTCCTGAAGGATCTTGTTTTAATTCAAAGCGGTACTCACAATAAACCCGGTGTTAACCGGGTTTGTAATGCTGTAGTAAAAGCAGTTGAGGACCTTCCTGTCAGGATAACACGCCTCGAACATGAGCATTGGGGAGATACTCTGATCCTGTCAGGCAGTTCGGCAGGTGATTCCGGTAACATTCTGCTGGTTGGCCATATGGATACAGTATTCCCTGAGGATACGGATTTTAACTGGTATCGTGAAGATGAAAAAAATGCCTACGGGCCGGGTGTTATAGATATGAAGGGTGGTATTGTTTCGATCATTTACGCCCTTAAAGCGCTTGATTCCTGTAATATGCTTTCCAAAATACCGATAAGAGTAATCTTCAATTCAGATGAAGAAATCGGTTCTCCGGTATCCCGGGAGATTATTGCCTCAGAGGCAAAGAAAAGTGCTATGTCTCTGGTTACTGAGTGCTGTGGTATGAACGGGGAAGTGGTCACGGGTCGAAAGGGGCGTCTGGGTCTGGAGATGCAGGTTCGGGGGAAGGCCGGCCACGCAGCTAACTTAACAGAAGAAAAATCCAGCGCTGTATTGGCTCTTGCTTATAAAATTATTAAGATAGAATCTTTAAACAACACTTTCCCTGAACTGACTGTCAATGTCGGCCTCATAGAGGGTGGTACCGGTCCAAACAGCATTGCTGAAACTGCCATGGCTGCTATCGACATTCGCTTTAGTAGTGAAAAGACGCTTAGTAACTTCATGATCAGCCTTGAAAAGATCAATAATCGCATTGATGTGGCCGGTACAACGAGTCGTATTGTTAAGGTAGCTGATCGTCCTGCAATGGTGACAACAGAACAAAACAGAGAACTGTTTTCCATTGCCGCCGAAGCGGGGGAAAGGCTTGGAATCCCTGTAGTTGAGGAATTTCGTTCAGGAGGTTCTGACGCAAATATTATAGCTGCGGCTGGTACTCCTGTAATTGATGGACTGGGTCCTATAGGCAGATATGATCACAGCGACCGGGAATATATGATTAAGGAAAGCCTTCTTGACCGGACAAAACTTCTCGTTCTGTTGATAGAATTAGGTCATCAGCGTCTATTATCAGGAAAACTTTTTAAGCAGGTTATTTAAATAGTTATCAGGAGAGGTTCTTATGGATATTTCAGCTATTGAAAGCAAATTCCGCTCTACACCGGATATGAAAAGTTCATCTGCAGAAGAGGGTATGGTTGCAACGGCATTTCCTCATGCGACCAGGGCCGGGGTGGAAATCCTGCGAAGGGGCGGAAATGCTGTTGATGCAGCCTGTGCTTCGGCATTTGCAATCGGTGTTTGTGAACCCCAGGCAAGCGGCATAGGCGGCGAATCCAACGCTATCCTAAATATGGACGGCATGACCATAGCTCTCGACGGATCAAGCCGCGCTCCTGGGCTTGTTGATATCAACACGGTAGATGAGGAATCCCTAAGTACTGGTTACAAGGGGACTACAGTTCCCAGTACTGTTGCCGTCTTAGGACATCTCCATAGACGTTTTGGCCGGCTGAAATGGAATGAAATTCTGGAACCGGCGATTAATATTGCCAGAGAGGGATTTGAAATTACTCAATTTCAGCATGATCTTCAGATACAGGAACTATCCCTGTTTAAGAAGGTACCTTCGTTATCCGGTGCAGGTTATTACCTGAAAGATGGTTTAAAACCCTTTGAAACAGGGGAGTTATTTACTCAACCGGATCTTGTATTAATTCTGCAGGATATTGCAGACTTTGGTCCGGAGTACTTCTATACAGGAAAACCCGCAAGTATCATTGACGAAGATATGCGTGCAAATGGTGGATTTCTACGATCTGATGATTTGGGTCGAATCCCCTGGCCTGTTGAGCGCACTCCCATTACGACTAAGTACCGAGGACTAAAAATTGCAACTCTGCCCCCATCTTCTGGTGGAAGAATGCTGCTCCATACACTGGGAGCCCTTGATCGTTGTCCACCTTCTTTTATTGCCGGACAGACTCCGGAATCATATTCACTACTGGCCGGAATATTCAAATCGGCATTACATCTAAACGAAGAGAATATTCCCCACCCCGATTATTACTCCCCTGAAAATGATTTCATGCTGTCTGGAGAACCTTCAGATATAAATATTAAAAGTATGATGGAAAATTTTTTTCCTGATGCCAGTGGAGAAACCACGCATCTGTCAGTAATGGACTCTCAGGGTAATTCTGTGGGTATTACACAGTCAATAAATCATCTTTATGGATGCAAAGCAGCAGCTGAAGGTCTCGGGTTTCTTTATAATAGTTATCTTTCTGATATGAACCGGGACGATCCGGAACATCCCCACTACTTCAGACCCAATGGTCTTTCCTATTCTTCAGTTGCGCCTGCAATCATTTTTTACAAAGATTCTCCATGGATGGTTCTTGGAAGCCCCGGGAGTCAACGGATTTTTACTGCCCTCAGCCAGTTTCTTATCAATGTAGTAGATCGGAATATGACCATATCTGAAGCAATGGAAGAGCCGAGGATGCATTACTCCATAAACAACCTTATAAGTATTGAAGCAGACCGTTTCCATCCATCTGTTCTATCCCGTTTAAAAGAAGAAGGGTATGAGATCGATAGACGGGGATCCTTAAGTTTCTATTTTGGTTCGATTCAGACTGTTCTCAAAAAGAAATCAGGAGGCGGAGGGTTTCAGGGAATCGCCGATGTCAGGAGGGACGGAACGGCTGGAGGAATATAGAAAGAATGAACTAATATTTCTTCATCTTTTTTTTGTACTGAGCAACCATATGCACTACAGCGTTATTTTCTCCGGTATTCTCAATAGAGTGTTCAATATCGCTGTGGTAGCTTAGAAAATCACCTTTATTCATTAACAGTTAAATATGAAAGGTGAGCACTGTATTCTGCGAACTTATCTGAGCGGAGTTGTTTGAGATCTGCATATTTTGAAATACTTGGTATTTGAAGACAGAATGATAAATGTTTCAGTGTATGATATACCGCCAATTTTCTCTAATTCATTCTTAAAAAGAGCATCATTCAATGATTCGAGTGAATCCACCATTAATTCAAAGAAAAGATCAAAACGGCCGCTTGCATTCCAGACACTTGTTACCCAAGAAATTTTCTCAATTTTTTTAATTATTTCTTCATGATTCCGCTCTATTAAATTTACACCCACAATTGCTGAGATTCTTCTTGGCAGGGCAAATGGATTAACTCTGGCTTCTAGTTTTAATATGTCCTGTTTAATCAATCGTTCAACCCTGTTTTTAATTGTACCTTCAGAAACTTCCAGTTTTCCCGCAATAATTTTAAACTGTCTTCTGGCATCTTCCTGCAGTTCGAGTATTATTTTTCTGTCAAGATTGTCTATTTCATATTTTTCATTGGTCATTTGATTTTTTAAAGCTCCAATAATGTATTTATACAATTACACTTCCTGTCTGTCAATGCAGTTGTTAGCAATAGAAAAAATTGAAAAATTATGGTTTAGATACAATAATATCTAAAAATATTCTATCTAAAATATAAAAATATAAAAATATTGATATAGATATAATTCTAGTATATAATCTGAAAAACAATGAGTAAATCTGCATGCAGGAAATTCAGGAGGAAATAAATGTCAATATCACTGGGAAAACCAATCAGTAATCAAATTCTGTCAAATGAACAGATACAGCAAGTCAATGACTATGCTCTCCGAATGATGGAAGAGATCGGGTGCAAGGTACAAAGCACAGAAGCCCTGGATATCCTGGACCGTGCAGGGTGTGATGTAACAAACCCTGATAAGATAAAGATATCCAGGAAATTGGTTCTGGAGGCTTTGGAAGCAGCTCCGGGTCAAATAGAGGTTTATAATCGTGATGGAGATCTGGCAATGGAATTAAAGGAAGGTTCCTGTAATTATGGTACAGGGTCGGATTGTCCTACTACCATTGATCTTGAAACGGGAGAAAGACGCGCCTCTCTAAAAGATGATGTAGCCAGATTGGCCAGATTCAGTGATGCTTTGCCCAATATTGATTTTGTAATGTCTTTTGGAATTGCCTATGACAGCCCAAAGGGTGGTAATTTTGTTCATCAGTACGATGCTATGCTGAAAAATACAAAAAAACCAATAATTGTCACTGGTCATGGAAGAAATGATATGAACACAATGATTCAGATGGCTGCAGCATCTGTGGGGGGGATAGACAAGCTCAAAATCAAGCCTCCCCTTGTTCTGTATACAGAACCTTTGTCACCCCTTATTCATACAGAGATGGGGATGGATAAAGGGCTGGTCTGCTGTGATTATGAGGTCCCCTTTGTCTATATCGGCAGTCCCATGCTGGGGGCATCGGGGCCTGTTACTATTGAGGGCATTCTTGTACAAACCGTAGCGGAGTCCCTGGCCGGGCTTGTTGTTTTCCAGAAAAAGAAAGAGGGTGCAAAGTTTATTTTTGGCGGTGATGCTACTGCCATGGATATGAAGACCAATATTTTCAGATACGGAGCTCCGGAATTGAATGTTATTAATCATGGGTTAGCAGATATGGCTCATTATTATAAGCTTCCGTTTTTCTGTATTGCCGGAGCAACGGATTCAAAAGTACTGGATGCCCAGGCTGGATTTGAATATGCAATGTCCATTTACATGGCAACATTGAACGGTTGCAATATTATTCATGATTGTGGTTATCTTGAGTCAGGTCTTACATCCTCTTTTGAATCGGTACTTTTTGCAGATGAAATTATAAATTCTGTGAAGTATTTGCTTCGTCCATTGGATTTCACTGAATATACAGTTGCCCTTGATGTGGTGGAGAGGGTTATGGATGGAAGTAACTTTCTCATAGAAGATCATACAGTGGAACATTTCAGAAAGTCTTTATGGTTTCCGCGTTTTCTGAGCAGAGACCGTTATCAGACATGGGAAAAGGAGGGAAAGAAGGATCTTGCAATGAAATTGAATGAAGAGGCAAAGAAGATATTTTATAACTATCATCCAGCGGATTTAAAGAAAAATACAATTGAGGAAATTGACAGGATAGTTGCCGGCCATCGACCTGATGTTGAATAGTAGGGTTTACTTTGGCAGATTCAATCTGGGAGAGCATTGCCTTGGATACTTCACTTTTCTCAGATAAAATCTTCAGAGTCAAAAGAATAAAGGTCAACAAATTTCTAATTACAGATAGCTATCTAAAAGAGAGTAGGGATGAATATGGTATTCCTCTTGATGGGAAACTCACAGAACCTGGACTTGAGTGGGCGGTTTAATGCCTTATCATCTTTTTTTTGTACTGGACAACCATATGCACTACAGCGTTATTTTCTCCGGTATTCTCAATAGAGTGTTCAATATCGCTGTGGTAGCTTAGAAAGTCACCTTTATTCATTTGTATGACATTCTTCCCGGCTGTAACTGTTATCGTTCCGTCAAGAAGTGTAAGGAACTCCTCAGTCCCTGTAAAATGAGGTACAGAAAAGAGTTTCTTTCCTTTTTTAAATGTCATTAGAAAAATTTCAATGTCTTCAACCATATCCATAGAAGTAAGATCTTTTACCTGGATTCCTTCCTCCCCCTCCAGGGGGTCGGCAATTATAATTTCATCACTTTTTGTAAGGGTGAAATTTCTGTTTTTGACAGAAACAACTCTTGTAAGTTCATTGATATCAACCCCAAGGCCGGTTGCAATTTTCCAGACGGTTGAAATAGTCGGGTTTACCTTGTCGGATTCAATCTGGGAAAGCATTGCTTTTGAGACTCCGCTTTTTTCAGAAAGTATCTTCAGAGTCATCTGATTATCTTTTCTAATTTCCTTTACAATATCCCCGATAGGAAGTAATATTTTTTCAGTCATTTTGTTCCTTCTGATGAAAGTTTTTAGCAAAGGGTTTGACATACTAAACTTATAGTTATTATACTGAATTTAAGTAGTGTCTCAAACTTAAATTCAGTATACTGTATTGGAGATAGCATATCAAGTTTTTATTAAAAGTGAATAAGCTGCTATGGTTGAAGAGTTGGAGATATGCTAAAAGTACGAAGTATAAATTCATTTTAGGGGAGAGGAAGTTATGAACAGTGATTTCAGGGATCATCTTTCAGGAAAACTTAATGAAATAAAGGAGATGAAACTCTATAAAAATGAACGGGTTTTAACTACACCTCAGGGTGGCCATATTAAAACAGAAGACGGGAAAAAGGTACTTAACTTCTGTTCGAATAACTACATAGGTTTTGCCAATAATGAAGAGATAAAAAAAGCGGCTGCCAGGGGCATTGAGAACTGGGGATTCGGTCTCTCTTCTGTCAGATTTATTTGCGGGACCCAGTCTATTCATAAACAGCTCGAAAAGGAGATAGCCTCTTTTACAGGATGTGAAGATGCAATCCTCTATGCAGCCTGTTTTGATGCTAATGGTGGAGTATTTGAACCCCTTTTCGATGAAAATGATGCAATTATTTCAGATGAGCTTAATCATGCATCGATAATAGATGGAATCAGGCTGTCAAAAGCAAAACGGATACGCTATAAACATATGGATATGGAAGATCTGGAAAAAGGACTTATAGAAGCCAAAAATTCCAGATTCAGGATAATTTGCACAGATGGCGTATTTTCAATGGATGGTGATATAGCACCGGTTGATAAAATCTGCGCCTTGGCAGAAAAATATAATGCCCTTGTAATGGTAGATGACTCACATGCTACAGGATATATTGGAAAGACAGGAAGGGGATCATCCGAGTACTGCGGTGTGCTGGGAAAGGTTGATATTATAACAACAACTTTTGGTAAAGCCCTTGGGGGTGCGTCCGGTGGGTGTATCTGTGCAAGAAAGGAGATAGTTGAAATGCTTAGACAGAAGTCCCGGCCCTATCTTTTTTCGAATACACTTTCTCCTGCAGTAGCTGCAGCATCTGTAGAAGCTATCGCTCTTTTGAAAAAGAGCAACGGTAAATATTCATCCGATCTAAAAATGAAATCGGATTATTTTAGGGGAAAGATGAAGGACCTGGGTTTTGATGTTCCCTATGGAGATACTGCAATTATTCCTGTGATGCTCTATGATGAGCATCTTGCAGTGAGAATAGCAGAAAATCTTTATGAAAACGGAATCTATGTAATTCCATTCTCATTTCCTGTTGTTCCGAAAGGTAAAGCAAGAATTAGAGTACAGATTTCTACTGAACATTCATTCGAGGATATTGACAAGCTTCTTGAGGCGTTTAAAAAGGCTTCTGAATAACTCTATTTTCAGGAGTAGAAATGAATTCACTTGTTGCAGTTCTTGTTCTCCTTTCAGCTCTTCTACATGTAAGCTGGAATACTCTTGGAAAGAAGGGAACTCCATCAGCTGCGTTTTTTCTAACTGCTTCATTTTCTTCTGTACTTGTTCTTTTCCCGGTGTTATTAGTTCTGGGTTTTGATTTTTCGATCTATAGGAAAGTCTGGATCTATCTTGTAGTTTCCGGTTTTTTTCAGGCTGTTTATTACACCGGTCTGGCTGGAGCCTACAGAACAGGAGAGATGTCTGTTTCATACCCACTTACAAGAGCGCTTCCTGTTATTTTTGTTCCATTTGTCAGTTTTCTTACAGGAAGTATAGAAGGACTTACGATCTATTCACTTTCGGGTATGTTCATAGTATTCATTGGTTGTTTTATTCTCCCTCAGGTAACTTTAAGGCGTCTGTTATTCAAAGAATACTTCAAAGTGCATACACTTTTTGCAGTTCTGGCTGCTGTTGGGACAACGGGTTATACCCTTCTTGACAGCAGTGCTATGACGATAATTAAAAATACAGCAAGTGATTTGATCCTTAGTGCTGTTTTCTATTTTATATTTCAGATGATTTTTGTATCCATCTTTCTTGGTCTGTATATTCTAATAAATAAAGTTGAACAGAAAAAACTGCTTGAAATTATAAAAAAAGAGAAACTCCCAACTGTCTTCGCAGGTCTTATGGTTGCTGCTGCCTATATTCTAATTTTAATCTGTTATCCAATGGTTACTCATGTCAGCTATGTTACGGCTTTTCGTCAGATTAGTATCCCATTAGGGGCTTTTACAGGGATGTTTTTTCTTAAGGAAAAATGGAGTGTCCCGAAAATACTGGGAGTTACCATTATTTTTGCGGGACTGCTGATTGTATATCTTTAACTTCAATAAAAAAGGATCCGAAAACAGAGTAATTCTGCTTCGGACCCCTCATTTAGTAACAGCCTAACTTATTATTTCAGGAAAAAACGGTTATTAATTGCTCTAAGCTCAGTACACCATTATATTCGATGCCCTGTCCTCCCTGTTTAAGCTCTCCCTTTTCGCCATCTGAATCGCCGAGACAGGTGACAATAATATCCCCTGCGCTTAAGTCTTCTTTTTCTGTGTATACGTTGGTGGTAACTACAATATTCATGCCTGCAGCTTTGGCAGCAGTAACACCGTTTTTAGAATCCTCAAAGACTATACACTCCTCAGGCTTTAAATTCCCGGTCTTCAATCCCAGAAGATAGATCGCAGGATCAGGTTTCTTCTTTTTTACAACATCTCCGGCTAATACAAATTCGAATTTGATTTCCTTCAGAATTCCATAAGCTACTGCCTCGGCAGCTTTTTCGTTGGATGTGGTACAAACACCAACCCTGAGTCCTTTTGCAATAGCCTCTTTCATAATCCGTTTTACACCGGGTCGCAATGGGAGGGAACCCTCTTTTATCAGTTCTATAAAGATCTCGGTTTTTCTTTTATGCAGTTTCTTAATCAGTTCATCTTCTTCGTCCGGTTTAATCTCTTTTCCAAAGCCTTTGGAATGCAGGTGGTGACGCATTCTCTCTTTTCCACCAGCAATCTGAAGAAGGTCATGGTAATAATCTACATCCCATTCAAAATTGAAACCAAACTCCTTGAATGTTTTATTGAAAGCTACACGGTGGCCGTCCCTTTCAGTGTCTATAATTACACCATCCTGATCAAAAATCAGTGCCTTTATTTCCGCCATTTATTTCTCCCTTATTTAGCGCAGTATTCCTTAATAGACTCAACCGCCATTCTGTTCTCTTCTGCAGTACCGACAGTAATTCTGAAGAAACCATCACTATCGTACATTGGATTCTGTGGTCTTAAGATAATACCCTTTTCCTGAACATAAGCTACTATATCATCACCCTTCTTGCCGGTGCCTTTTGCATCAAAGAGTATATAATTGCCGCGGGTATGGAACACAGTCATCCCGGGAATAGCACTCAGTTCTTTCTCAATATAGGCAACCTGATTATTGTTGAATTTTATTCTCATAGCCAGGCCTTCGGTATCCTCTAAAGCAGCCAGGGCTGCCCACATCGGAATAGTACCCACATTCCAGGGAATAAGTGTTGCTGAAATTTGAGCTACAACCTCTTTGTTACCCAGCATATAGCCGAATCTCAAGCCTGCCAGACCATATGCCTTGGAAAGGGTTCTGGTAACCAGCACATTCTTATAATCCTTGATTAATTTTACCATTGAATCTTCCAGCCCGCTATATTCCTTATAGGCTTCATCCACAACAAAAGGTATCCCCAGATCAGCAATTCTGCGAAAATCTTTTTCAGCCATAAAATTGCCGGTAGGATTATTGGGATTGGCAATAACAATTAACTTGGTTTTTGGAGTTACCGCTTTAATAATCGCGTCAGGGTCAAAAAGAAGCTGGCCCTCTTCATAGATCATGGGCACAGATACCAGTTTTCCGCCTAAAATGTTACAGCGCAGTTTATAGATGCCGAAACAGGGTGTATGCTGAATTAGTTCATCCCCGGGTGCAAGGAAACTCCGCCACATCATATCATAGACTTCACTGGTTCCATTACCGAGCATTACATTCTCAGGACCGGCAAAACCATTGAGTTCAGCGATCTTTGTACGTACAACACTTCCAGCGTCAGAATAGCGGTTGGCCATTTTACCGTATTTATTAATTGCTGCCAGTACTTTTTCCGATGGTTGGTGAGGGTTCTCATTGGACATCATGCGGTGTAAGTTCTTATCTTCCCAGGCCATTTCAATGTGGGGGGAAATATACATTTCTATCCCCTTTATCCAGGGTACAAAATAATCTTCAATCTTTTTCATTAAAAAACAACTCCTAAAGTATATTTGTTTGTAAGGTCTCGAACCTTATCTACTAAAGCTTGTCGGTCAAGCTTTACCTGCACAGCCAAAAAGATCAATCCAGTAGTTGATGCGTTCCTTAACTGCTTTTCTTACAGCCTCATCAATTTTGCCCGGATTGTATTGGTCCCTGTTTGCTGAAATATGGTCAAAAGTAGAATCGATCAGGGCGTGTTTCAAATCGGTAGAGACATTGAATTTAGATCCGCCAAGGGAAACCAGCTTTTTGACTACATCCGGCTTAAGGCCGGTTCCACCGTGAATAACCAGCGGCGTAGTTAAAGTCTTTCCATTGATGAGCCCGGCTATTGTCTCGAGTCTCTTCATGTCGAGCTTCGGATTCTCGGTCTTGTAGATTCCATGGGCCGTGCCAATAGCAGGCGCAAAGATATCCACCCCAGTCTCTTTCACAAAGCTCACAGCAGCGTCCGGGTCACAAAGAGCTGCTTCATCACCGGCCACTATTACCTGGTCTTCCACACCGGAGACGGTTCCCAGTTCTCCCTCAACGGATATATTACCCAAATTGTGACAGTAATTGCTTACCTCTTTTGTCTGTCTGACATTCTCCTCATAAACCTGTTTGGAAGCATCTATCATGATGTTTGTATATCCTGCATCGGCACATCTACGGCAGAAGTCAACATCTGTACAGTGATCCAGATGCAGACAGATTGGAATAGGCGCTGATTCAGCTAACGTCCGAAAAACTGCTGCTAATACCTCAGGACCGATTGCCTTGGCTGGTGTTACAGAAGTCTGGATAATTAATGGAGCTTTCCTCTCTATTGCTGCTTCTACTACCGCTTTCATCTGAATGATATTGGTAATATTAAAAGCGCCAACTGAATATTTCCCCTCAGTTGCTTTTAAAAGCATCTCTTTGGCATCTACTATAGCCATTTTTCTCCTCCTTAAAATTATGTAAAATAACTGTCCAACAATCTGTTCCGGTTATTGAACAGCCCCAATAAATTTAACCCGGAATAATCCGGTGTTTTTCTAATTACTGCCCCTCATTGTAACTTATATGTCGAATATACTTGCCTGTTTCCACCTTGAACATATAGCGATCGCCCCGGTAGAAAGACTGCAGTATCTCGATACAAACATTTTGCGAATTATAGGCCAGACTCTCCAGAACAATGCAGGGCGTATCGCTGCTGATATCCATAAGCCGGGCAATCTCTTTTTCAGCTCTTACCGCCCGGATTGTCTGTACGGAATGATCCAGATCAGCCTTAAAATGGTCTATTAGCAGTTGGTACATTGACCCCTTTATTTCCATTTCCAGCAACTCGCTGAAATTCTTAAAAGCGTAGTACTGTTTTTCAAGTATCAGCGGGGTTTTATCTGCTATTCGAAGACGCCCTATTACCACTACATAATCATCAGCATTAATCATAAGCTTTTCAGCCAGTTCTTTCCCGGCTCTGATTTTCTCTTTCTGAATTAGTTTTTCTTCCAGATTGATGCTTTCCAGATTAAAGTCATCCATAAAGCTCATCATTGAACCCAGCATATGAACAGGCGATAACGCAGCCTTTTTTATTACAAAAACACCCACACCCCGTTGTTTTTTTACCAGGCCTTTCTGTACAAGTAGAGACATAGCCTGCCTGATGGTGTTGCGGTTTAGCTGGAAAATCATGGCCAATTCCCCTTCGGAAGGAAGTTTGGATCCGACTTTGTATTTTTCTGTTTTAATCTCTTTCTCCAGATATTCTGATACCTGAACATAAAGAGGAATTGGACTGGTTTTATTAATAATGTTCTGCATAATTATCTACCTATCTACTTGTCTACCTATGTAGATACTATATTCCCCCAAAACTGTCAAGTAAAAAATAAATATTATCTCATTATTATCTCATAACTACAGAATTATTTAAAAATGTGCATCAATTTTAGTATTCATAATATATACTGTAATGTATGGAGGCTACTGATGAAAGCTCTTGCAAAAACAAAAAAAGAACCGGGAATCTGGATGATAGATGCACCAGAACCTGAATGTGGTCCCAATGATCTGCTTATAAAGATAAAGATTACAGCTATCTGTGGTACGGATGTCCATATCTACAACTGGGATGCCTGGTCACAAAAAACTATTCCGGTTCCCATGATTACCGGTCATGAATTTGTCGGTACAGTTGTTGGAATAGGAGATGAAGTAGATGGTTTTTCAATAGGAGACAGGGTTTCCGGTGAAGGGCATCTAACATGCGGTCATTGCAGGAACTGCAGGGCAGGGAAACGCCATCTCTGTAGAAACACAAAAGGTATCGGTGTCAATGTTCAGGGTTGTTTTGCTGAGCTTCTGGTTATTCCGGCGGGAAATGCCTTTAAGCTGGATGATTTTATAAGTGACGAAGTAGCGGCAATTTTCGATCCATTTGGTAATGCTGTTCATACAGCTCTCTCTTTCAATGCTGTCGGAGAAGATGTCCTTATAACCGGTGCAGGTCCTATTGGGATAATGGCAGCTGCAGTAGCAAAACATGCAGGAGCGAGGTATGTAATAATTACAGATGTAAATGATTATCGCCTAAATCTTGCAAAGCAGATGGGGGCGACCAAGGCAATCAATATAAAGAATGACAGTCTGGAAATAATAATGAGCGAGCTTCATATGCTCGAGGGATTTGATATTGGTATGGAAATGTCAGGTAGTCCTGCCGCTCAAAACCAGCTTTTTCATTATATGAATTATGGTGGTCGAGTCGCAATGCTTGGTATTCCTTCAGAGGAAAGTCAGGTAAACTGGAACGATATCATCTTCAAGGGTCTGCTCCTTAAAGGAATTTATGGACGTGAGATGTTTGAGACATGGTATAAGATGGCATCCATGATACGATCGGGTCTGGATATAACAAGGATAATTACCCATCGGCTGCCGATTGATGAATTTGAAAAGGGTTTCGAAATAATGGCTTCCGGTCAGTCCGGAAAAGTCCTTCTTTACTGGGAGTAAAATTATTCTCCGAAAACGGAAAGTGATGACGATCGGGCAGCTATACCAGTTATAATTGCAACGGTCGCTACTATACCCTTTCGGGGGTACCGCAGTTTGATGAGCATGGGTTGTGGGAGTACCGGGGGATTCGGTTTTCCCGATTTGGTACTCTCAAGCAGACAACCATCCATTTGATCAGCTTGAATCCCCGATCCTTTATGGTACATTTCAAAGAACTGCCGCAAATACACCGGGAAAAGGTGCAGGGTCGCTATGTCTACTCCAGTGCTGATCCAGCAGTTGGTGAGCGACAGCGATCAGGGCGGGAAGCTGCAGTGAAGAAGCAATCACTACTGAGACTCTCAGATCATGATGCTATGCCTTTTCAACCAGCATACTGAATTTACTTCTTGCGCAGACTAGTCTGACTAGATAGTACTATTTTTCAATCTGAAAGATGTACGAATTTTATCATATCCTACTGCAGCTAGAAAGTTTTTTAAAGACTCTTTTCCAATGGATAATAGCTTTTTATAGGGGGAAATCGCTTAAAATCATAATCTGCAGTATGTACTATTGCTTTATGAGAAAGTGCCAAAGCTGCTATTTGTGCATCAGTTACTAAATTTCCACCCGCTGAACCAGCCTGGATAAGCAGATCCTGTACATCAGAATAATAACTGCTGCCGGGTTCGAGCACTTGCGTAACAGATCGTGAAATCCAGCTATTGATGTGAGAAAATACTTCGGGAATCGACATTGGTTTTGAGAATACTCTATAACTGGTAGCTATCCTCGTAAAAGCAAATATCACTGGATTTACTAAACCAACCGGCTCGTTACCGGATAAACAGGTTTCCCACCACTTTTTTGCCTGGTTATGATACTTAGATGAACTGTTATAGGCATAAAGGAGCAAGTTAGCATCCGGAATAATCATGAGAAGTCCTTTTTATGCTCTGCTGCTTCCAGATAAGCATCAATTTCCATATCATCAGCAAGCTTATTGTAACTTCCTGCATCGATTCCTACCCGTAGATCCAAATTGCGTGCTTCTACTTTGAAGGATGGTTCCTGCTTTGCATATCCAGTGGAAAGTGCTTTTCTCAGGGATTGATTGATAATTTCCTTAAAACTTTTACGACTTTTCTGCATGGTATCCAGAATTAGCTGTTCAACATCAGGGTCAATAGTAATTGTTGTTCTCATGTAAGCATCATCGCATCATAATATTGTGCTGTCAAGATGATTTCTTCTGAAAAGATTCCGAGAAAAAGAAGATTATATTAGAAAATGCAAAGAAATGGTTTAGAACAACGATTTCAACAAATCATATAAAAATATTGATTTTTCTAAATATAGTGGAAAGGTTGATGTTGTTACGGGTGGGTTCCCATGCCAAGCATTCAGTTATGCTGGCAAAAAGCTCGGCTTTAAAGATGCAAGAGGTACACTTTTTTTTGAGTATGCTCGAGCAATAAAAGAGATAATGCCAAAAATTTGTATTGCTGAAAATGTAAGAGGATTATTAAATCATGAGGAAGGTAAAACTCTCACCGGAATGATTGATATCTTAGGGGAGCTGGGCTATAGGGTTCTTCCTCCAAGAATTCTGAAGGCTATTCATTATAGAGTTCCTCAAAAGCGAGAGAGATTAATACTAGTAGCAATTAGAGATGATATAGATATTGATTTTCATTCTCCAGAACCATATAAAAAAATATATACACTTAAAGATGCATTAAAAAAAGGTGAATTATTCAATTCGCCAGTTTCAGAATCACCCGGACAAAAATATCCTGCAAGGAAAAAAGAGATATTATCAATGATTCCACCTGGAGGATATTGGAGAGATTTACCGCTAGATATTCAGAAAGAATATATGCTGAAAAGTTTCTACCTTGGAGGTGGGAAAACTGGTATGGCAAGGCGTATATTTTGGGATGAACCCTGTTTAACATTAACTTGTGCTTCAGCACAAAAACAGACAGAAAGATGTCATCCTGACGAAACTCGTCCATTTACTATACGAGAATATGCTCGAATACAAACCTTTCCTGACGATTGGATATTTGAAGGTTCAATTTCTCAGCAATATAAGCAAATAGGAAATGCAGTTCCGGTAAACTTGGCAACAGAAGTAGGTTATTCAATAGTCTCATTTCTTAATAACTATTTGCATAGTCGTAAAAAAATATCTTAGGATAGGGGGTTAAGCGGTATTTGTTGACATTCCCATCATAGATAACCGATAATTTTGATAATGAAGGAAGGCCGCTCTCTTTTGCAGATGGACAGATTGCATCGATAACTCTGGCACCGCAATATTCTATAGATTGCCCATTCCATAGATCTTCAACGTTTCAATAAAAATATTCTCATTCCCGAGAAGCGAGAGATTCATTGAACTAGATAAAGTGGGGTATATACGACTTGTCAGCATAAAAGAATCATCACCAAAAATTTCAACTTGCGAACGATCCAGCAGAAGTCGTAAAGACATAAACTTTCCTTCAGAATGAAATATTCCCCCTGTTTTGTGTTGCCCCTGCCTGGTTTTGGCGGATTTACTTGTATCGATATATATTTCACTGGCATCCACATCTACAAAAAGCAGTGTCTCTTCATCGTGTGAAGGAGACTGTCTAAATGCAATTCCAAATTTTCCTGTTGTAGGATTCTTAACAGTAAGTTGAATCTCCAACATGTCCCCAGCGATATCTGCTATTGAGCCATTGACTTCACCAAAAGTAACGGATTTTAAATCAAGCAAAACTTTTTCTCGTAAAGATTCAATTTCTTCAATTGGAGCAAAACGTAAAGCGTCACCATCTGGAGAAAGGTAGAGAGACAGGGGCACTCCTCCGCCATGTGCCCATCCAGCTGCAAACTCGTCAGCTGGAGAGCGTTGTCCTTGAGTAATGGAAAATAAAATTGCTCTACCCGTTTTGGGATCAATAAAACCCGATGGACCGGTAAATACTCCTTCTCCAAAATCTATAAGTCGTGGTTCCTGATGCTCTGGTACAAACCGTGCTGAATCGAGATCAAATTGACCAATAAAATAGTAAATATCTATCTTTGCTCCTTCTCCGTGTGGAAGAAAGAGGAAAATATCTTTTTCGATTCCTGAATCATTTTTTATTTTAAGCAGTACGGGAAGTTCCCAGTGGAGTCCAAGATATGGATATTGTTCATAAGAAGTATCCATTAAAGCCCCACGGTAACTCCAGGTAGATTCAAGGTTTTTAGCGGAGTAGATCAAGGCCATTCCTCCCCTGTTTTCAAATCCCGATTCCATTAAAATATAATACATACCCTCTCGTTTAAAGATGAAGGGATCGCGAAACTCTCCGGCAATACCTTGTCCTGGAAGTTGTTCAAATAAGATGTTGTCTCCCATTTTCCAATCAATTAGTTCTGAATCATTACTATCAGCAGGATATGCAATCGCAGGAGCCTGATTGATTGGTTTAGAAAAATTCCCTGCAGTAAAAACCAATATTGGTGTATTATCTTCTTTAATTATTGCACTTCCTGACCATACACCATCCGGAGCAACAGAATCTTTTCCAGGCCACAAGGCTTCTTTTACGCAACGCCAGTGAATCATATCCAGACTTATAAAATGCCCCCATTGTATGTTTTGCCAGTAAGGCCCAGTGAGATTTTGCTGAAAAAACAGATGGTAATTCCCCTTGTAATAGAGCGGAGCATGCGGTTCATTCATCCAGTGTCCGGGTGGCGTTATATGGTATTGAGGTTTATGAATATCTTCTGTGTAGAGTTCTGGGGTAAGTCCAATTTCTTTGTAAGGAATTTGGGGCAGCTCCCCTCCATATGGATCAGTTAAATTATTATAAATTGCTAATACTTCAGTAGTTGAAAGAGCTTTATTATAAATTGATAACTCATCCAGATAGCCGTTAAGCATATTCAAATTGAAATTATTTACATTCTGAGAGTCGTTATTCCGCCCGATAAGTAAAGGATTATCATAGGAGTGAGCCATAGTACTATTTTTTGGAACACGAGCTGCTTTGACAGGGTATCCATTTTTATAGAGTAACATAGATCCATTTACTCCATCAAACACTGCTGTAATGTGACTCCACGTGTATTTATCAAGTAAGGCTTTTTCTTCCATACAATTAAGCCATTCTCGACCTGTTCCTACTTGAAATCCAAATCTTCCATGGCGATACATGCCTACCACAAAACCTTTCTTCTCACTTCCACTTTTCCAGCTAATTACTGCAGAGAGCTCCCCATTTTCTCCAAGCTCAAACGCTCTCGGCGCTGTACAATAACTGATCGAAAATGTTTTCTTTGATAAATGTAAAAAAGGAGGAGTGGGATATTCAATATAATTTGAATATCCATCAAATAAAAGGCATCCTCCCACAATTCCCTGATCGACTTTCCAAAGAGGATCTCTCTTTTGTTGAAAGGTTCCTTTATCCAATGCATAGTGAACAATCTCTTTACTACCAGAAAGTGTTTCTGTAATTAGGGATCCATTATTCTCATCAAATCCCCAATGGGCAATACAATCATTTTTTTTCATTAGATTCTCCAATTTGGTGATTTAAACAAAATAGTATTCAGAAAAACATTGAATTCGCTTTCTAAAAAAAACTACCTTATACAGAGGGTTAAGTTGTTTTTCTTTTAAATACAATATTTTGTCAAGAGGTTAGTTAAAAGAAAACTAAAGAAACAACTGTTTCGAAGTGAAAAGTTAGTTAATACAAAAAAATAGTATTTTTTTCTTGACGTGAGGCATATTAGCCAGTATACTCAGATGGTAAACGATTACGTAAACGATTTTATCAAGGGTTGGACATGAAGCGAGCAAATATTAAAGATGTAGCCAAATTAGCTGGTGTATCGACTGCAACAGTATCACATGTAATAAACGGTACGAGGTTCGTTGAAGAGGCTACAGAGAAACGAGTTCGGCAAGTAATGACCACTCTGCAATATATACCTAGCCACGCAGGAAGACTATTAAGATCTCAGAAGTCAAAAACTATTGCTTTACTAGTTCCTATAATGGAAAGAGATACCTCTTCATCATTTTTTATGTCTATCGCCCAGGTGATCGAAAAAGTGCTGATCAACCAGGGATACCATCTAATTCTTGCCAATTCTTACGAAGATATAAAACAGGAAAAAGCACAACTTTTGAGTCTTTGCTCAAAAATGATTGATGGACTGATTTTTGCCCCGACCGGAAATGACTACAGTTATTTGAAAGAAATATTTCCAGAGAATTTTCCAATTGTTTTTATTGACAGAAAGCCGGCTACATATAGTGATGACACAACGATAATTACCGTTGATGATTCCCAAGCCATCTATAAGGTCCTGTCTCTTTTTAAGGAAAAAGGGAGAAAGCGGATCTCCTATATTTCTGGTATTGATGATGTTTTTACCAGTAGACATAGATTGTATGAATATAAAAAATCAATTGATCAACTAGGATATAAAAAAGATGATTCGCTGATCCTAATTGAAAAACCGTCGTTTGAAGCAGGAGCTAATCTTGCTGAAAAACTTTTAAGCAGAGGGGTAGATGCAATTTTAGTTGGTAATAATGTAATGGCTCTGGGTGCTGTGTCGATCCTAAACAAGAGTAGAGTTAAAATCCCAGAGGATATATCATTTGTCTGTTTTGATGACTATTATTGGACACTAGCAGTTAACCCTCCTTTAACAGTAATAAAACAACCTGTTCATAAGATTGGTTCTGCTGCTGCTGAAACAATACTAAAACAGATAAGAGAGAACACCAGAAGTATCAATAGAATAGAATTAGAGGCAGAATTGCTGATCAGAGAATCAATATAATTTTTTTATTGGTGACGTAAACGTTTATATCGCATATATGACAGAGGATTTGTTAATGAATATAAGAAAATCCAACAATAAAAAGATATGGCAACTATATCTTTTTTTAATCCCCACATTACTTTATATACTTATTTTTAAGTACATTCCTATGTACGGAATAGTTATTGCTTTTAAAGACTATAGTCCTGCCCTTGGTTTTTTGAAAAGTTCCTTTGTAGGCTTTAAACATTTCGAACGGTTTTTTACTTCTTATAAATTTTCCCGATTAATTGTGAATACCATTGGGTTAAGTGTTTTCCAAATGCTTATTTGTTTTCCAGCTCCAATTATCTTAGCACTACTTATTAATCAGATACGTAGAACAAAATTTAAACGAGCAGTACAAACCATTCTCTATGCGCCTCATTTTATATCAGTAGTCGTTCTCGTTGGAATGATGCATGTTTTCTTATCTCCGAGTACTGGAATAGTAAATCATTTTATTGAATTGTTCGGGGGGAAATCGATCTTCTTTTTTGGTGAACCAGGCTGGTTCAAACCACTTTATGTAATCTCCAGCCTTTGGCAAAGTACCGGATGGTTATCCATTATCTATTTAGCGGCACTATCAGGAATAGATCCTTGTCTATATGAAGCTGCAACTATTGATGGGGCATCAAAATGGCAGAAGCTGAAGCATATTGATATTCCCGGGATTTCATCAATCATCGTTATTCTTCTTATTTTAGAGGTTGGAAAAGTTATGAGTGTGGGATTTGAAAAAGCTTTTCTTATGCAAACAGCTTTAAACAAATCAGCAGGGGACATTATTCCTACATATGTTTATGAAAAACGTATTCTGGATGCAAAATACAGCTTTTCAACAGCAGTAGGTTTATTTAATACCATAGTGAATGTTCTACTTCTTGCAGGTGCTAACTACTTTTCAAAACGTCGATCAGACACGAGTCTTTGGTAGGGTGGGCAAATGAAGAGGAAACTGAAACATAGTAATAACGAAATTTTATTTACCACAATTACTTATGGAATAACGGCTGTTTCAATTTTACTGGTGATATATCCTCTATGGTTTATTCTTATTGCCTCAATTAGTGATTACAACGCTATTTATGCCGGAAAAGTTTGGCTGCTGCCAAAAGATGTTACATTTGAAGGATACAAACGAATTTTTAATGATGCCTCAATTTGGAGAAGCTATGTAAATACGATACTCTACACATCATTAGGAACCATGATTTCTCTCACCCTGACTTTAACTGCCGGATATGCCCTTTCACGATATGAACTAAAATTCAGCAAAGGATTTATGCTTTTCTTTATCATTACTATGTATTTTTCCGGGGGGTTAATCCCCACCTACCTGCTTGTGGATTCACTTGGGATGATAGATACAATTTGGGCAATGGTAATCCCTGGGTGTGTCGGTGTCTGGAATTTAATTACTGCCCGATGGGTCGATAATCTTTTTGAACCATATACTGCTGCCCAACTTCGATGGGGACCTATTGGCGAGATTTACGAAAAAACTGCTGAAGGAAAACTTGTTAACCTCCCACTACCTGAAGGAGTAACAATGGGTGAACTCAGACAGAAAGTAGCTCCTGGTGGAGGAAGCCCCTCTATCGTATTGGCTGAGGATTTTGGAACAATAGTTGATATGGAACCAAGAGCAGTTGAACGACTTGAAAATATTGTCGATGTCTACTCTCCATTTTTAGTAAGCGAGAATTATCCTCAGGTAACATTCACGGTTGAGGAACTGCAGGTAATCGATGAATTACTTGGGGATGTTATGGAATTAACAAACGAGAAAAGAGCTAACTGGTTAATGAACGGCTTTTCTGATAAAGATTGGGAAAAATATTTAAAAGTACTTAACAGCATAGGTATCAATGAGCTAATTTCTGTTTACCAAAGTGCTTTGGACAGGTACAATAATTATTAGAAAGATGTGGTTCTTATAATAATTTCATTCAAAAGAATATCAGTAATTACTTAATATTTCAGAAACCGGTGTTCTGACAGCACCGGTTTCTCCATAAACAGGATCATCATGAATCAGCAGAAACTAATAAAATCAAACTACCATTTAACTACAAAAAATAATTGGATGAACGATCCTAATGGATTTATCGAAATCGATGGAGTTTATCATCTCTATTTTCAGTACAATCCCAACAATCGCACATGGGGAGACATTCACTGGGGTCATGCTACCAGCACCGATCTGATCCATTGGAAAAGTGAGCCAATAGCATTGTTTCCACAGCTCGAAAATCAAGAAAAACATTGTTTCTCGGGAAGTGCTGCACAGACCCCCGAAGGACATGTTGTTTTTTTCTATACTAGTATTGGAGATGGAATTGGCATTCATCAGAGTAGTTCGCCTCAGCAATGGATGGCGCTGGCAATAAAAGATTCTATGAATGTCCTTCAACAAGAGATGTACAATCCGGTAATGACCCAAGAAATCCATGGGGATTTGAAAGTTGGTGAATGGCGGGATCCCTTCCTTTTCAATCGTGAGGGTATATGGTATGCGTTAATTGGCGGGATTATTGAAGGAAGAGGTTCGGCTCTTCTATACTCATCTGACAATTTAATAGATTGGACTTTTCTTTCGGTTATTGCTCAAGATGAAGAGATTACCAACCATACTTGGGAGTGTCCCAATTTATTTCCTTTGGAGGGGGGTAAATGGCTTTTATTTTACTCTCCGGAAGATATGGTACAATTTCGTATTGGTACTATCACTCATGATAAATTCCATACAGAACAGAAAGGAATCCTTGACTATTCTGGCTGGGCTGGTTTTTATGCACCTCAGGGAACTATTGACAGCAGAGGTCGACTTCTGCTCTTTGGCTGGATGCCTGAAACGGGAAGACCAGATTATAAACATTTCAAAACTAATCTTTGTCAAATGTCTCTTCCTCGTGAGTTAATGATAGGCAAGAATGGTTCGTTACAAATACACCCCTCTGAGGAAGTCAGATTACTGCTTGAAAACAAAAAAGTAGTAAGAAATTTTCTGGTAAACGAGAATACTCAGCCGCTATTACATGCAAAATCATTCTACGTAAAATTACAGAACAGGATTCTTCCCGAATCTTCTATTAGCATTCAGTTTCTTAATTCCAAAGATAATTCGGTGGTCACTACTTTAATAATCAATCCGACAACTCAAATAATCACTTTGGACAGGAGCTTATCTACTCTCAACACTTCTGTAATCCGAAAACCTCAATCAGCTCCTATAGGATATACAACTGGGGAGCCATTTATCCTTGAGCTGTTTGTCGATCATACCTCTATTGAAGTATTTTCTTGCAGTACTACAGCCCTCTCTTCCAGGGTTTACCCGATTACTAATGATCAAAATTCTCTCATAATAAAATCAAAGAGTGCTCTTTGTATTGATGTTCTGGAATATCAGGAGATCGAAGTTGAAGTTGAACCTTATGAAGATACAAATTATAGATCTGAACCTTAAGTAACTGTGTACAGAGCCAGTATCCCGGTGCCAGAACCGATTTTCAAGTTTGTACAAGTTTTGGGGTAGGTACATACATTTGATAAAACAAAAATCTACACAGTAAATTTCGAGAATGTAAGCATTCACAATTGTACTTATACAGCAGTAGAAACGCTGCTTACACCGCTCCCTCTCTCTCTCACAACACTCTCTTAATCCGCTTGTCAACAATCCTCTGAAATCCATCCCGTAAATTTTCTGGTAGAAAACTCCAACTTATCAATTCCCTCCATGCAGACTGGACTCTCAGTAAATCATCCCGAACAGAATCTATTACCCGATCGGGTAATCCCAGCCGTTCTATTCCCAGATAGACAAAAAAATCATCTTTTTTAAAGCGCCGCTTTTTCCCACGCAGGGGTAGGGCGGATTCTTCAGCAACACCGTCCCCCAAAGCCAGAGTTGTGTTGACAATATCATAGCAAGGCGAGAGTTCATGTTTACCGTTTCTGGAGATTACTGAGAAGTTTTTTAAGTGAGCATCCTCGTTTCCCAAGAGGAAATTGACAAGAACCAACCGGAAAATTTTTGCTTTCTCAATTTGAGGGAAAGTCATATACCTGTCCAGTAATTCGACAACCTTCTCAATCGAGTAGTTATATTTAGTTTCACGTGACATTCCGGCCAACTGGGAGAAATCCTCAACCGCTAGCTTCTTACTAAGCGGTGCCCGATCAAAACGCCGGATAAAGTATATGAATCGCGAATCACTTCCCCTGATTAATCCATGAAGCGGAGTTTTACAACCAGCCAAGGCTGCCAGTTTCATTGAGAGATCTTCGTTTTCAGGCAGATACGGATAAAGCTGGTTCTGAGATTTTAAAATATATCGTCCATTTCGATTTATGGGAATAAAATCACCCAATGCACCGTTAAAACGCGCACTGATTTTGGGCTGAACTCCCTGAATAGACATTTTTGCCGCCATATCCCTGGCAAGAGACAACTGTTCCTCAACGGTAAAGGGGAATGGATTGATAGTTTGTGCCTGACGGGATAATAACCGAACTCCTTTTTCAGAAAATTCCCTGTCAATGGAAATGGGTTTATAGGTAATGGGACAACGCTTCATAACTCCGGTTCCTCGACTGTTACCGTAACGGCTCCTACCATATCAGCACCAACAGTAGCCAGCTGGGAGAAGAGGTCGTCTCTGTCAATTTTTCGGGAACGCAGCAGAGCCTCAAGCTGGATTCCTTCCGGGAGAAGTCCTTCGAAAAATGGTGGGAATTGTGCAAAATTATAGGGTTTCTCAGATATAGGCATAGTTAGCGATACTGGTGATCCTGTATATTCAGGAGTGTAGGTAAATTGATATGCCTTCCCTCTCTCTAGTTCATAGAGAAAACCTGCCAGAGTATCACTAACCCAAACAAAAGCCTGCCGCATAGATTCTCTCTCCAGAACACCTTCAAAAGTTGAAGGCTGATGATTGTTATTTATTGATCGAGGTATCAATTTCCTCAGTATATCCAAAGGGGCTTGTCGCAGATAATTTAATGTTCAAAACAGCGAACAGCCGCATAATATTCTCAAAACGTACTGTTTGTTTGTTATTCTCAACATCAAAAACCGTAGTCTTCCCAACTCCTGCTAAATCAGCAAGTTCCTTCTGGGTGATGCTTGCCTTTTTTCTGTGCGTCTTGATTAAATCACCAATATTTACTGCCATAACAGTATTATATATCGATTTTACCGATCAGTCTATAGTAAAAAGATATATTTTCTTATAATTACCGTTATGGCGGTACGAACACACATGAGTGCATGATCTCGGTGCCGGGGAACGATTTTTTGAAGCACTGGCGATGAGAAATCATCGTTACCTCTTTAGGGTGTACTATTTTGTACTTGACAAGTATATACTAATATAAATAGTATATATAAAGAGGTTATATATATGGCTATATACATAAAAAACACAAAAGCTGAATCTCTGGCTCGTGAGGTTGCTGACCGCTATGGGGTATCTCTTACTGAGGCGGTGATATCGGCATTGGAAAGTAAACTCCAGGAACCTTATTTCGAGGTTAAGACGAGTAATCGGCTTGCAGATGAGCTGCTGGATATCGGGCAGCGTTGTTCCCGGCTTCCCGATTTGGATATGCATAGTGCTAATACAATTCTTGGGTATGATGATATGGGAGTCCCGACATGATTGTGGATACCTCAGCAGTCCTGGCTATTCTTTTTCAGGAACCGGAAGCAGCATGGTTTGCAGAGCAACTTGGAAAATCCGGGAGAAAATTCATGAGTCCGGTAAATACTTTGGAAGCAGATATTGTTCTCCTTGCCCGCAAAGGGGCAGCCGGTCAACGTGAGTGGGAATTGCTCAGGATGAAAGCCGGGATTGAGATAATTCCCTTTACTGATGCAATGGAGAAAGAGGCGGTGAGGGTCTGGATCAGGTATGGAAAGGGACGACATAAGGCTGGATTGAATATGGGTGATTGTTGTGCCTATGCACTCGCCGTAGCATCTGGTATGCCTCTACTTTGCAAAGGAAACGATTTTATTCATACCGATCTGGAGATACTCAAGGATGAAGGATAATATCCTGCTACCCAGATACTGGAATCCCTTAACATCTATACATTCTGAAAGAACATAGTCTTTATGTATCTTAACAGCATCAATTTACAGAGAACGAACTATCAAAAATCAGTATAGAAACCCTTTACTGAGCAACTAAAACATCGGATCTCATCTTTCTTAAAAAACTTGTAAAGAATTACCTTGACAGGTAGAGTAATCTTGGTTAGTATTACTCTATCAGATAGAATAATACTAGAATTGTTTGGAGGGGAGGTATTACATGATAAGTAGTGATGTTATTCGCGGTCACCTTGATGCAATTATACTAAGATTAATTATCGAGAAAGATAGATATGGATATGAACTATCCAAAGAAATCAGTAAGCGGACGAATAATAATTTTGAGATTAAAGAAGCTACATTATATGCTGTTTTTCAACGATTGGAAAAAAATGCGTTTATCGTATCTTACAGCGGAGAAATTACCCATGGGCGAAAGCGAAAATACTACAAAGTAACGGCCTTGGGTAAAGAGTATTACAAGACTAAAGTAGAGGATTGGAAAGAAATTAAAGAAATTATAGATATATTTATGGAGGATATCGGATGATTACAATAAAAAAATATGTTGAAGGATTATTCATGGAAGTTCCTGACAGTCAGGAAAAAGAGAGTATCATTCAAGAGATAGTTCTAAATCTGGAAGAAAAAGTTCAGGATTTAGTGGAGCAGGGAAAAACTGAAGAGGATGCAATCAATAAAAGTATTGTTGACTTTGGGGATGCCGGCGAAATTAAAAGTGATTTGATGCCGACTATAAATGGATATCAAGTTAAGAAAAACAAAAAAATTAATTATACAAATAGTCTTTGGTTCTCCATTTGGGGGAGTGCCTTAATTATCAGCCTATTACTATTTATTAATTTTTATTACTCACCGAAGGTTATATGGTTTGTGTATCCTGTTTTTGCCTTGCTGTGGTGGCCGTTAGCTCTGTTTTTTAGACGGTTGAACAACAAAAAGAAGAATTATTATGAGAAATAATTCATTTATATTTGGAGCGATTAGCTCTTTGTTAATTATCGCATTTTTCTTCATAACAAACTATTTAACTTCCTGGAGTCATCCATGGTTTATCTACCCGACCTTTGCAGTTATCTGGTGGCCGTTAAGTCTATATTTTGCAGGTAATAAGAACTTCAAGGCGTTTTCTGTTGCGGGAAGCATACTCATATCAGTGTTCTTTATTCTGGTAAATGTAATAACCAGCCCTGGATATTTCTGGTGCATATACCCGATATTTGCAGTTTTGTGGTGGCCTCTGAGTATGATACTCCGCGGAGCAAAACAGTATAAATTCTATTCAATTATAATGAGTATACTTACGATTGGTTTCTTCTTAATTGTCAATCTGATATCTTCGTCAAATACTATATGGTTTTTTTATCCATCTTTTACAGTTATTCTTTGGCCGTTATCCATATATTTTGCCAGAGAGAAGTATATAAAGCTGTATTCCGTAATTATGAGCCTGATATTTGCGGGATTTCTCATTATGATTAACTATATTTACGCACCAAATGATATATGGTGGACATATACCGTATTTTATTTTATCTGGTGGCCAATTGTTATGCTGCTAGGTGATAAAGCGAAAACAACGGCCTTTGCCATGATATCTGCTTTGGTAATTATCGCTTATTATATTTCACAGTACATTATTCTGACGCCCGGTGAGCATCCCTGGTATCTATACATCATTTTGCCGGTCATGTGGTGGCCTGTTACCACATATTTTAAGCGTGTGCGGCATACCAGAATGTTTTTATCAGCCAGTATGTTTGTGTGTGTATTGTATTACAGTATATTGAATTACATATTGTGTCCCGGTTATCTGTGGGTTATATATCTATTCTATGCAGTATCCTGGGTAGTGATGGATATGTATTTTACCAGAAGAGAGAGGTGCTTTGCCTACTCGCTTTGGGCTTCTGGCGTAACAATTATATTTTTCGCTCTTGTCAATTATTTAAACACACCAAATCATATTTGGGCAGTGTATCCGTCATTTGCCATAGTTTGGTGGCCGCTGAGCTACTACTTTTTCAAAGTTAAAGGAAAAGAGATAGCAAGGGTCGGAGGAAAAGGGGGTTGACCCCTTTTCTCACAAGAAGCTCTATGCCAAGAACGATTTTCAGGTTGATGTAAGTTTGTGGGTTTGAGTATTGAATAAGTTTTGTTGAGAAAAGAAATGTATGCTTGATCCTGGACTTTGTTTGAGCCGGATTAATTATACAAATAACTACATACTTAGTGGAAATCATGGTTTGGGAATAAAGTATCCGAACTTGTAAAGAAAACTGGCTTGCAGTGTACATCCAATACATAATAATCTATAATACTTATAGTTTAGAGTGCAGGTATAGGAGAAGAACATGAGTACGAAATTGAGAGCCGGGAGTTCATCACAGGATATATCACCACAAAAAGGGGTTTCTCTTGCCGGATATCCGCATCACCCCCGTCCAAACAGGGGAGTGCATGATCCGCTTTATGCTTCCTGTTTGTATCTGTCTGACGGACAGACCCAGTTGGCCATCGTAACCTTGGATATTATCGGTTTATCAAAAACATATGTACATATAATACGGGAACGAGTCTGCAGGGCTAACGGCATACCGGAAAAAAATATTATGATCAGCTGTTCTCATTCTCACTCGGCCCCTAGAGGTTCTCACAACATGACAATGGATGTCTTTGAAGCAGGAACTGCCCTGGATGAAGCATACGTTGCTAAGGTTATCGAAGCAGTTGTGGAGATAGTTGCTGAGGCTGCTGCCGGAGCAGTTCCGGCTGAACTGGGAATTGAAAAAGGCTTCTGCGGAAGGGAGCAGGGTGTTGGAGGAAACCGACGCGATTCCCTGGGACCTGCAGATCCGGAAGTATGGATGATAGGAGTAAAAGACCTACATAACAATTTGCTGGCAATGCTGGTAAAGTATACGCTTCATCCAACCTTTCTGCATTCCGATAATTTTCTGGTTTCAGCGGATTATCCAGGATTTATCCGAAAATACATCAATGAAAAGTATCCGGAAACTACCTTCCTGTTTGCCCAGGGGACATCCGGAAATCAGAGTCCCAGATATTTCCGATCCGGCAAAACTTTTGCTGAAGCTGAACGAGTAGGAACCGCTATTGGTATGGAAGCCGAACAGATCTTGAAACAGATGAGTTTTACCAGCGATATACCCCTGTTGGTTGAATCACAGGAAATCAATTTAGATCTAAGAAATTTTCCCAAAAAAGAGTTTGCTGAGGCCTGTGTTGAAGAAACCCGCAAAGCATGGCATATATTGCGCGATTCAGGAGCCCCGGAATCTGATGTATGGAATGCCGAATTACTGTTTCTGGGAGCGGAAGACACCCTGAGCATGCTTATGCTCTATGAAAAAGGGGAGCTTTCTGCATTGAATGAGAACTCTCCCATGGAAGTCCAGGTACTTTGCATAGGAGATACGAGAATTGTCGGATTACCGGGTGAGATATTTGTAGAGTACGGAATAACTATCCAATATCGGTCACCTTTTCCAAAAACCTTTGTAATTGAATTGGCTAATGGATCCCTCCCGGGATATGCTGCTACTGAGCAGGCATATGCTGTAGGGGGATATGAAACCGGAGCTTCAATGCTTACCGGCAAGAGTGGGCTTCAGCTTGTTGAGACAGCAGTAGATCTGCTCTTTGAAACCAAGCAGGATTAGTAGTTCTACATCGGTATCAATGGTAATGATAGTTCTTATGAAAGCATCCATACCCGGGGCTTTACAACTGCACTTTGATTTTTCCTACTGACACTATTTTTGATCCGACAGCATCGGCAGCGGTACTTGAATTTCAGGAGCGTGCAGCCGGAAAAGGGATTTTCCCCAATAATATCTCTTTTTTCAGCATAGTGCAGGACTTTGTCGCTTATCAGATGGGTGGTGATTCAATTCCTGATAACCCGGTTGTTCAGGAAATGGTTATGCAATTCACAATATTTCACTTTTCCGCTATGAACGTCGCAGAATACAGGCTACAGGATCAGCTTATGGCCAGCTGGCTACCAATGCCATGCGGTATGTGGCGACTCCGATTCTGGCTAATGCAATGGGGCTGGCTATTGGATTTTCAGCTATGAACCTCAGCCCCTTCCGGATTCATGTAACGTTGAGCCTTCTTATGTGGGTTACTATGCTGTTAAGTGCCTTCCGTAGCCTGAGTCTCCTCCCAACATTGCTTGGGATAAAGAAGGAGCTTTGAAAAAGTCATTAAATCAATCTAAAATACAACTCTATATTTTTGTTTACTACTGTTCGGTTTGTCCGGCAGTGTCATCTCAACTATTCCAAGCTCCAGCGCTGGTAATAAATAGTTATTCCTGAATGTCGGTCTATGTTTCAGTCCGACCCTTGCCATGAGTTCTTTCGTTGTCAATTCTTCACTGCCCAACACTACCAACAATTTTTCGACTTGTTCGCTTCCTTGTTCGGTACCTTGTTCGGTACCAGCTGTTTCAGTTAATATATCGTACATTGCCTGCAATATGAACTCAATGAATTTCCCTGAATCAGCAGCTCTGTCACACTCTCCCAGTGCTTTATAGTACTCATCCTGTCGTTCCTGGATTAGTGTTTCTATCGGCAACCATCCAAACAAAGGCTTCCATTGATATAAAAGTAATGTCTGCCACATACGCCCCATTCTACCGTTTCCATCTGCAAAGGGGTGAATGAATTCAAATTCGTAGTGAAATACGCTACTTTTAACTAATGGATGCACCTCTGCTCTCTTTACCCAATCCATTAGTTCTCCCATAAGTATGGGAACACGCTCTGCCGGCGGCGCCATATGAACCAGTTCTTTACCGGTATAGATTCCTACACCGGCGCTTCTGAATATACCGGCATCTTTGGTTAACTCTTTCATCAGAACCTTATGTGTCGACAGCATGTCATCCTGTAAAAACGGATTTAACAGGAGTAGTTTTTCATATGCTTCAAAAGCATTTTTCACCTCGCAGATTTCGGCAGGCGCACCCAGTATCCTTTTTCCATTGATAATGTTGGTAACTTGATTTAACGATAATGAATTGTTTTCAATTGCAAGTGACGCATGAATGGTTTTGACACGGTTATCTCTTCTGAGTCTGGGGTTAGAATTCATGTTGTCATTTATGGTAATTTCCGTAATTATTTCTGTTATTCCGGAAATCAGATTTACCGTTTTGTCTGAAATTGTATAAGGTGGTACATAGCCGTTTCTGCTCATATTACGCCCCGATAAAATAGATAATGTCTTGTACTTTATTATACCGTACAAGTTGAATTGTTTAAAGGATCATTCGTAATTCAGTGCTTCAATTTTCGATTTCTTGAAATAATCTCAATAATTTGAATAAAAAGACTCGATTCCCCGGTTATAGAAGTAAGGGGAAGTTGTTGTGAACTATGTTGATATAGACAGTGCTGAATATCCGTACCTGCTGAAACAGATAAAGGATCCGCCGGTTAAGCTCTATTTCAAGGGCAATTGGGATATGGATGTTTTTGAGGAAATGTTGAGTGTGGTTGGTTCCCGGAAGATGACAGGATACGGTGAAATGATTACCGAAAGTCTTGTTTCTGAAATAGCGGGGAATGGAATTACTATTGTGTCTGGTTTTATGTACGGGATTGATGCGCAGGCTCATAAGGCGGCTCTGATGGTGGGAGGGCGGACTGTTGCCGTTATGCCCTGCGGTATTGAGAGAATTCATCCTGAATATCAGGCTGAATTATACTGCGGAATAGTGAATAATGGGGGGCTTGCGATTTCGGAGTATCCCGGAGATACTCCGCCGGTCAAGTGGACGTATCCCCGGCGTAATAGAATTATTGCCGGGTTGTCACCGGTGCTGCTTGTAGTTGAGGCGGGCATGAAGAGTGGGGCCTTGATTACGGCCGATATTGCAAGGCGTTATAACAAAAAAATATTTGCAGTTCCTGGACCTCTTACAAGCAGTGTATCAAGGGGTACTGCCTTGTTGATTAAGCAGGGAGCTTCCCTGGTAACAGGACCACAGGATCTACTTCTTGAATACGGCCGAACGAAAACAGGGAGATTTTTTCCAGGAAAAGATCTGCAGGAATTACACGCAGGACAAAAGAAAATAATTGATTTACTCTCTCTTGGACCCCTGGAAATTGATGAGATAGCCAGATTATCGGGAAAACCTGTCCCGGAGATTGGGGCGGATATCACGGCTCTTTCTTTAAAAAGATATCTTGTGCCTAAGGACGGTAAATACTATCTGTCACAAGGAGGATGTAATGTTGATTAAGGTTACATCGGTATCATTCTCTGGATTGGCTTCAATCAGAATAGATGTGGAAGTGAACATTGCGAACAGGGGACTGCCGACATTTGAAATAGTAGGGTTGCCGAATAAAGCCGTCGCTGAAAGCAAGGAGAGGGTTCGCACGGCAATAATAAATTCGGGAATTTCTTTTCCTCTTCGAAGGATCACCGTAAATCTTGCTCCTGGTGACGTTCCTAAACAGGGGGCTTTTTACGATCTTCCTATTGCCGTGGGAATTCTGGCGGGAATAAAAGGGTTCCATATACCTGAAGATGCGGTGTTTTTTGGAGAGCTTTCTCTTGACGGGTCTCTTCGTCATACCAAAGGGGCTTTGTTGGCAGCTCTGTTTACGAAGGATAATAGACTGAAGAGCATTTTTGTGCCTGCCCAATCGGCAAATGAGGCTTCGGTGGTAAAGGCTATAGCGGTGTATCCTGTCGTGGATCTGAATCAGATAATGGGATATATGAATTCCGAGATTAAAATTGAGCCAAGGGTGTACAAACCAGAGGCGTTGGAACAGAAGGAGCAGGAGGTCGCTGAATTTGATATGTCAGAAATCTTTGGGCAGGAACAGGCAAAAAGGGTCTTGGAAATTGCTGCCGCAGGTGGACACAATGTGCTGATGACCGGGTCTCCCGGTTCCGGGAAAACCATGCTCGCTAAGGCGCTTCCCGGAATTATGCCCCAGTTGAACGAAGAGGAGTCGCTGGAAGTTACAAAGATTTATTCAAGCGCCGGGAACATACCTCCCGGCGGGTCGCTCATAGTGACAAGACCCTTCAGATCACCTCACCATATTATTTCCCGGGCAGGCCTTGTCGGAGGGGGAGTCCATCCGCAGCCCGGCGAAATAAGTTTTGCCCACAGAGGAGTCCTTTTTCTTGATGAATTTAATGAATTTTCCTGTGCTGTTATAGAGGCATTGAGGCAGCCGCTTGAAGACGGAAAGCTGACAATTGCCAGAAGTCTGGAGCGGGTCACCTATCCTTCCCGGTTTATACTTATAGCGGCGACCAATCCATGTCCCTGCGGATACCTGAATGATGATACCAAGGAGTGTACCTGCACAAAAAGGGAAATTATTCGGTACAGAAAGAAATTGTCGGGACCGATTCTTGATCGGATAGACCTTTCCGTTGAGGTTCCCGTTGTTGATATTAAAAAGCTTGCCGGAGGAATGCATTATACTGATAAAAAGGGGACTTCTAAAAATGAAATTTCCCTGGAAATACGGAAGAGGGTTTCAGTTGCCAGAAATATTCAACAGAGGCGCTTTATAAGAGAGTCAATTTATACTAACTCCGAAATGAAAAACAGACTGATAAAAAAGTATGTAATTCTGGATCAGGATTCACACTCCCTGCTGTTAGAAGCTGCCGAAGTTTTCCGACTCTCCGCCCGGTCATATCTGAAGATAATGAAACTGTCCAGAACCATAGCGGATCTGGAACAGTCAGATGAGGTGCAGGAAAAGCATATTGCCGAGGCTCTGCAGTACAGGCCAGGGTGGGGTCGATGAATGGGCAGGAACAGGCGGATTTCTTTACGAAGAGAGTTGAGTTAGGGAGGAAAGGTGAAGAAATTGCCGCGGCCTTTTTAGAGGATGCAGGTTATAACATACTGAAACGGAATTACAGAATCGGTCATTCCGATATTGATGTGTTAGCACAAAACAGAGAAACGCTCGTTTTTGTTGAGGTTCGAACAAAATCCAAAGGAGATAATGGGATGCCGGAAGATTCCCTGACGGCAAAGAAACTGAAACGAATGAGACATACTGCGGAACTCTATATAGCCTTTCATAACTATAAAGGGCCTGCAAGGCTGGATGCAGTCTGCATTATTCTGAATGATTCGGATCGGGTGACACACCTTGAGCACTACACTGGGGTTCTTTCAAAATGAGTTCGGTACCAGGACCGATTTAGATTATTTTTCCAAAAGTCTCCATTCCCGGTAATTGATGCTTTTAGTGTAAAGGTGTAAGCTTTGGGTTTGGAGGAAACCAACATGTCAAAATCACAAGATGCCAAAAAAACTAACAAAAAAACACCCCTTAAAACACCAAAAGAGAAGAAGCAAGAGAAGCAGGAAAAAAAGAAAAACAGAAAAATGGAAAAATAGAAAATAAACTTGCCTTTAGAGAGCTTTTTTGTTGATAAATCCCGGTACATTCTGTGCCGGGGACGAAGTCATTGTTCTTTGTGGAATGCATAGTCTGGAAAATTGCCAATGATTGGTGATTTGCAGTAAAAGTGTTTTAGGGGGTCTGACCCCCAATCTTTCTCTTTCCTTTCTCCCCATCCAACTGCTACAATGGTTTTAAATAGAGAGTTGCAGACTAGGTAGTGCCTTTGCAGGAGTAAAAACGCGGTATGGGGAAAAACACCAGACAGAAAAAACGCACATCAATATCTATGAGACGACGCTTGTTTCTCATCATGCTGGCTCTCTCCATCATCCCAACACTCATAATCACCACAATAGCCACCTTAAACACCTATAACCGCATATATGACGATACCATACAGTTCAACTCACAGGGGGTGAACTGGTCTCGTGAACAGCTTCGGCAATTCACCGATGAGATGAAAAACCTCTTCTATTCAATGGAGTTTGATCCGGATTATAAGCAGGCAATCATCAGGGTGTATAACGATAGCGAAGCTCCAGATGACAGAACTGTTATACGAAATATGCTTGTGACGCATTTGAACCGGCAAAGTTTTCTCAGTTCTCTGGATCTCCATATCCAGGGGGCAGGATTAGCAGTGAAGGCCGAAAGGGCAGGAGTGCGGATTAAACCGGCGAGCGGCCAAAATACGCTTCCTTTCCCGCGGGACCAGATTTTACAGACAAATATATTTTTCAAGATCAATATAGACGGACTTTCAGCAATCCATAATATCTATCGGTTTGAGGATAGGGCGCTGCTGGCACAGCAGAGTGCAGGAATCAAAACGTATACCCTGAACAACATCGTCCAAAAACTGCAGATTTTCACCGATGAAGAAATCTATATTCTGAATGATGAATCCGAAATTCTTTTTTCTCTGCAGGAGAGGGACGGAGGCGTAGATAATCTCACCGGAGATTTACAACTGCTGTCAGCTGAGGTTAGTGCGGCTCAGGTCGATAAAGTGAAATATGCCGATCTGGATGGCAGGATATTTTTTTCAACCTATGACCCCCAGGAAAAGCTGAGCATCGTTAAAATAGTCAATCGTCAGGAAATTGTCCGCTCCGTACTACCCACAATCTATTCGGGAATCATCATCGGAATCCTGAGTATTCTGGGAGCCATAGCATTATCGGCAATATTGTCACGGGTTATAAGCCGCCCGGTAGAGCGCCTGGCAAACCGGGTAAAAAATATCAAGATGCAGACGCTGGTTTTAGAAGAGGATGATGAGACAGCCGATGAAGTGAGTGTTCTTGAGCACCATATTTCCCGATTTGTGGAACGTATCCGTGAACTGATCAGAGACGAGTATGATATCAAGCTTCAGGCAAGAACAGCTCAGGTACATGCCCTGCAGGCACAGATAAATCCGCATTTTCTCCATAATACCCTTCAGTTGATCGGCAGTATCTCTCTGGCGGAGAATGTTCCCGAGGTCTACACCGTATCTTCGGCCCTCAGCAGCCTGATGCGCTACTCAATGGATTTCGAGTACGCATTTGTGACATTGGAAGAGGAACTGAATCATCTGGATAACTTTTTTCTCATCCAAAAGCAGCGTTTTATGGATCGATTCTCTGTTGCCATGCACATTGATAAAGATGTTAAAACCTGTCTTATTCCGAAACTGCTCGTTCAGCCGATAGTGGAGAACGCATTCACTCACGGATTTTCTAAAAAAAGCGGCTTGTGGAAATTGGCAATTACTGCATTCGAGGATGAGGATTACAGGGTTTGGGTCATTATCAGGGATAACGGGGTAGGGATGGAACCTGAAAAAGTTGAGATGCTGAACAAACTTATGGCCGACCGATATGCCGAGGGTATGGCGGCTGAGGAAGAGCAGAGTGCAGAACATATTGGATTGATCAATGTAAATGACCGTATAAAATTATCATACTCCACAGATGACGGGGTCTCCCTGCGCAGTGAACTGGGAGAATGGACAGAGGTGACTCTGGTATTCGATACCCGGAGGGAACCGTGAAAGAGATACGGGTAGTAATAATTGATGATGAAGCCTGGACCCGGGATACCATTAAACGTATCGGAAAATGGCGTGAACTGGGTTGCCGGATTGTTGGTGAGGCTTCAGATGGATTGTCGGGATTGGAGTGTATCCGTCAGTTGGATCCGCACCTGATCATTACTGATATGAAGATGCCGGGGCTTGATGGAGTCCAGATGCTTCGTGAACTGGATGAGCTTCAAAATCCTGCCAAAGTAGTCGTCGTAAGCGGATACTCGGATTTCAAATATACGCGGCAGGCTCTGGCCAGCCATGCGGTGGATTATCTGTTGAAACCCATTCAACCGGAAGAGTTTAATAAACTGCTGCAGGGCTGTGTCGAAACTATCCGCCGGGAAGATCGGACGCAAACTATCCGCTCTGCCCCCTCTATATCACAAGGAGTGGATGGAGCATGGTTGAAGCAATATCAGGAAGCGCGGGATGCCGCCAGAAAAAGCCTTGATATTCTCACAGAATCCGGCGTGGAGCATGCCTTCCAAATGATGCGGGAACTGTTCTTTGCCTGCGATAAAGAGCTGCATCTCCATCTGCTCATCAAAATGAATCATGATATCCATGCAATGGTAGAGGAAAAGACCATCGCCTGGGATGAAGAGACTGATCCGCGGTTTTCCCCCTTTCAGATCTCTTTTGCTGTTGGGGATCAGAAGACGATCGATGATATGCTGGAACACTATCGGGGTATCATCGAAGAGCTCGTATCTCTGCGGGTTTCAGAACATCAGCGTAAGAGCAGGGTTGATATACGCCCTGTCAGGAACTATATAGATGACCATTATCAGGATTCCATCACCCTTGAAGAACTTGCAGGGACCTTTTCCATAAGTAAGGAGTATTTGAGTTCGCTGTTCAAGCGGGACAACGGCTGTACGTTCACCGAGTATGTGACCCGGATCAGGATGGAGAAGGCCAAAGAACTTATCCTGGAGTATCAGATTCCTCTCAAGAAAGTACCTGAAATGGTGGGGTATATGGATGTTCCCCACTTCTACAAAAATTTCAAACGTTATTTCGGTATTACGCCCGGAGCAATGAAGAGATTAACAGAAGACAACGAATGAGATTAACAGCAACGAATGCTTTCTCTGTAACTTGATTTACCATTAGGCATACAAATTATGTAAGGAGAAAAGAATGAAAAAAATTGTAAGCCTGTGTATGGTACTTGTTCTCTGTACCGTGATGGTTTTTGCTCAGAGTGCAGACGAGTCCTCAGAGACAGCACCACGGAAAGTGACAATTGATGTGATGATGAGTTTCCCCCGATTTACCGATCAGATGGAAGCCTATATGGATCAGTTTAAAGTGAAGATGCTGGAAGAGAAAGGAATCGATGTGACCATCAACCTTGAAATGCCCAGTTCTGATCAGTACAACAATATACTGCAGACACGCCTCTCATCTAACGATGCCCCTGATCTGTTCACTCTGCATGCATCAGCAGATCTTCCCACCTATCAGCAGGCCGGCTATTTGGCGGATTTAACAAATGAAACCCTTGCTGACAAACTCTATGCCGATGTACGTTCCACGGTTTCAATTGATGATAAAGTATATGCCGTACCATTTGAGAGCACGGTTTGGGGATATCTCTACAATAAGGATATCTTTGAAGCCAGCGGAGTTACTGCACCTGATACGCTTGATGAGATGAAAGCGGTTGTAAGTACCCTGATAGCCAAAGGCTACACCCCTTTTGAACTTGCTTATCAGGAACAGTGGGTACCTCAGTTGATGACAGCACTTGCCCTGGGCGGGAAAGTAAGCGGTCAGGTTCCTGACTGGGTAGAGAGAATGTACAACGATGAAGGCTCCTATGCTGAAGTTGTCGAAGTTCTTGATGTTATCGAACTAATCATGGCAAACGGTACACCGAGAGCTATGGAGACCGGTTCTCAGCAGGGAGCTGCAGATTTTGCCAATGGTAAAGCAGCAATCTATGTCCAAGGGACCTGGAGTGCAGAATCTATCCTCTCTGTTAATCCTGACATCCGCATTGGTGTTGGAGCCCTTCCGGTTAATAACGATATCAACTGTACCAGAGTAAATTTGGCAACCACCACTTCATTGGCTGTGTATTCAGATACACCTGAGATGGAAACAGCGCTGGCTCTGGCAAACTATATTCTTGATGATCAGGACTCTTCTGATCTCTACAAATCACTGAAATTCAACCCAGTTGCAAATGTGCATAACTTTGAACAGTTCTCATGGGCAAAAGAAGCATCTGCTTATGTAGCTGCAGGACGAGCATATAAAGATCTTGTATTACCAAATGCAGTAACTGACGAGCAGGGAAAACTGCTTCAGTCATTGTATGTTGGACAGACGACCAGAGATGAGTTTGTATCTGTTCTGGATAAAACTTTTCAGGGCGCCAATAAAGCAAGGATCCAGGCTGCAGAATAGTAGTAGGGACGGAGGCGGTAGGGTCGGAGGTTCGGGATATCGAAAATGACTGAGATATCTGAAATTCGGAACAGTTTACATTAATAAAATCCGGGAATAAGGGGTGACACCTTTGTTTCCGGATCATTTTATCCGGATCATTATTTCCGGTTTAGTACCCAGTAACACTTAAAATTACTGGTTCTCCTGCAGTACCCGGTAGGTATTTGCAAGGAAGAATTCGAAACCTCAGCCAGCTAAGGTGATGCAGTATAACAACGAACTATGTGAGTTTTTATACTGCTAAAAGTAAAAAATTAAGATTTTTTACTTCGTATTCTGACGCAGCAAAGGCTTGTCGCGTACAAGGGAGAATCCTAAGCTTTAAGCGTTACAGGGTACTAGTATCCAAGGACAATTACCATGTTATATCGCATGAAACGGGGAAGGAACAGATGGCTGCTGATTTGTACAGCACCGGCACTGGTTTTTTTTCTGTCAATAAAGCTCATTCCCTCCATCATGGGGCTGTGGTACAGCCTTACCAACTGGAACGGCATCAATCCATCCAAACGTTTTATTGGATTTGAGAATTTCCGGGAGATATTCACTTCGGATGCCTATTTCTGGGACTCCATGGGATTTACCCTCAAATATGTGATTTGGATAGTGATAGCCATGAATCTGGCAGCACTCTTTCTGGCCGTAGCTATTGAAAGTCTGGGCCGAGGGAAAGGGGTGTTCAGAACTCTATTCTACCTGCCCAATATGATAAGTATGATCATCGGCGGGTTTATGTGGAATTTCATATTCACCAAAGTGCTCTACCACTTTTCAGATAACTGGGGGTGGATGTTCTTTGATAAATCCTGGATAGGGAATCCGCAATACTCATTCTATGCAATCATTGTTGTTGCACTGTGGGGTGGAACGGGGTATCTCATGGTCATCTATATTGCCGCTATCCAGGGAGTCCCGAAGATGCTGCATGAGGCTGCTGTTGTGGATGGAGCCGGGAAGATTCGCCGTTTTTTTGTCATCACGCTGCCTATGATCAGACAGGCCTTCACCATTTGCCTGTTCATAAGTCTGAATAATGCATTTCAGGTATTTGATGTTGTCTATGCGCTTACCGGCGGCGGGCCGGGCAGGAGTACGCAGGTCGTTGCCCTGAACATCTATCAGGAAGCGTTCGGCAGGAGTAACCGTTTTGGCTATGCCACGGCAAAATCAACGATCCTGTTTGCAGTGATTCTACTAATTACGCTGATTCAGTTGCGGGTTATGAAGCGGAAGGAGCAGGAGTTATGAGAGTTCTCCGATTCCGGTCTAACAGATTACTAGTAATTATGGTTCTTGTTTTTTTTGGATTTATCTGTATTTTTCCACTTGGGATGGCTTTTATAAACTCTTTTAAAACCAAGGCCCAGATGTTCACCAATATCCTTGCTCTGCCAACCACCTGGAATCTTGATAACTATGCACGAAGTTTTAGCAAAATGCATTATTTCAGGAGTTTTATCAACACTGTCGTGATTACCGCAGTTGGCATCACCGGAATTGTGAGTTTTGGATCGCTTGCAGGATGGGCATTGAGCAGGATAAAGACCCGGCTCAGCGGGCTGATTTTTGCTTTATTCGTATTTTCCATGCTGATTCCTTTCAGCGCCATCATGATACCGATCTATCGGGTCGCTCAGGTGCTGCATATCAGTAATTCACTGTTGGGAATGGGGGTAATCTATACCGGTCTCGGGGTGGGAATGGCTATATTCATGTATCACGGGTTTGTTAAATCTATACCTTTTGATCTGGAAGATGCCGCCTATATTGATGGATGCGGGGTGTTCGGTACATTCAGGTTTGTCGTCTTTCCGCTATTGATGCCGATAACGGTTACCATCTGTATTATGAATATCCTCTGGATGTGGAACGATTTCCTTCTGCCGCTGATTATGCTGCAGAGTTCAAAGAATTATACCCTGTTACTCTCGACCAACATGCTTTTTGGGCAGTATTCGAGCGACTGGCCGGCAATCCTCAGTGCACTGATACTTACGGTTGTGCCGGTAATTGTGCTCTACAGCCTTTTGCAGAAGAATATACTGTCCGGAATTGTTGAAGGGGCACTGAAAGGATGATCTATGAATAGTTTGGCAGTGCTGCCCTGGGTTTTCACCAGAGGGACGGAGGTTGTAAAACCCATACTCCTTCGGGGTTTCGGTCTGGGTGGATGGCTGCTTCCCGAAGGTTATATGTGGAAATTCCATGAGGCCTGTGATCGGCCGCGCCGCATGGAGAAACTTATCCTGGACTTGTGCGGGAAAGAGTATTCAAGCAGCTTCTGGAAGCAGTATTTTGATACCTATATCACAGAAAAAGATATCGAATTGATAGCCAGAGAAGGGTTCAACTCGATTCGGCTGCCTTTCAATTCCAGGACCCTTATTATGATCGGCTCGAATGGGTCTGTAAAGTTCGTTCCTGAGATGATTAGCTTGATCGATAGGTGTATTGCTTGGTGCCGGAAGCATGGGTTGTATGTGATTCTTGATATGCATGGGACTCCCGGCGGGCAGACTGGTACAAATATTGATGATTGTGAGAACGATCTGCCTGAACTTTTTACCAATCCCGTATACCAGGATCAATGCGTGACACTGTGGCGAATGCTGGCAGAACGTTATGCCGAAGAGAGTACGATTGCCGGATATGATCTTATGAATGAACCGCTCCCTGATTGGTTCAGCAAATACAATGATCGTATCATGCCTTTGTATCGGAGAATACGGGATGTTATTCGTGAGGTCGATTCCAGACACATGATTATCTTGGAAGGTGCCCATTGGGCCACGGATTGGACAATTTTTGATGAGCTGGAAGCTGATCCCATTGATGACAATTGTCTGCTTCAGTTTCACAAATACTGGAGTAATCCCGATAAACCGAGTATAGAGAAATATCTTGCCTATCGGGAACGGCTTCAGATGCCGATTTTTATGGGAGAGGGGGGCGAGAACAATCTCCTGTGGTATACGGGAATCTTCCCGTTGTACGAACAGCTTGGAATTTCCTGGAACTTCTGGTCTTATAAAAAGATGGATTGTTCAAATTCTCCTGTTTCATTTCCGGTGCCGAAGGCATGGCCGGATGTGCTGAATTATATAAAAGAAGGTGTGAAATTGAGCCGTGAAAAGGCGATATCGGCTTTCGATCAGTTCCTGGAAACTGTTTCTACTGGTGCCCAGGTGAATGACGCCGTGTTCCGTGTGCTCAAACGGGAGATTCCTCTGGCCATTCCTGCTGAACAATTTTCTTCTTCCCGCATCCTAACTGAACGGATAGCAGGGATTGGGGCAACTATTCGGATGGATGAGAAAGCTGAGATACTGTTTTGTGACGGACATAATGGAGATGTAGATTTTTGCAGATATGGTGGTGAGGATCAACCTGAAGATCAGCTGCTTTGTGTTCGGCTGCAGATGGGTGAATGGCTTTCCTACAGGATTTTCACAGAGAAGGATATACAATCTCTTTTCCGCATGATAGCGTTTACTAATGAGCAAACCACTCTTTTTATTCAGATTGACGGGGAGGAGGTTTGCATGATGGAATTACCGGAGAGTGAGAGTGAGTGTGGTGATGGTGAGGGGGATGGAAAGGCGATCTTTTCTGATACTGATACCTGTAGATTTCCGCTTGCTTCCGGCACACATGAGCTTACCGTTGGAGTAGTATCAGGTGCAGTAAAAATACATATGCTGAAATTGGACAGGGAGTTTATAAAATGAGAAAGAATGTTTCTTCTGTGACTACATTGTTTGGTGATGGACAATTCCGGCAGGTTCGTCAGGAAACCTCTTTTCATGAGAATGATGACTCTATAGAGGGGAAGGTTGTCTCTGTGTTTCCTGAAATTACCTATCAGGATTTTCATGGATTTGGCGGGGCAATAACCGAAGCTGTAGGCAGTGTGCTCAATCAGCTTGTCCCGGAAGATGCCGATGATATTATCTCCAGTTACTTTGGTCCCGATGGACTGGGATATACCTGGGTTCGCACCCATATTGACAGCTGTGATTTCAGTTTGGGTACATACAGCTCACTCTCCCTGGATGAAGGCCGGGTTTCGATAGATTCTTCTGTTTTTGATCAGCATGATGGCCGGTACATACTTCCCTATTTGAAAAAAGCGAGACAACTTCTGCAGGAGCAGGGGAAAGGGCCTGTTCGACTCTATCTGACTCCATGGTCCCCGCCTGCTTTCATGAAGAGTAACGGCAAGAGGGACGGAGGCGGGCAACTACTGTCTGAGTACAGTGACGCCTGGGCACAATATCTTTGCCAATATGTGGAAAAATATGAGGATATGGGTTTCCCTGTAGCTGTTTTGGGTGTACAGAATGAATCTAATGCAGTGCAGACCTGGGATTCCTGCTGTTATACTCCTGCAGAAGAGCATGATTTTATACGGGATAAACTCTATCCCCGGACTATAGATCATAATCTGGAATACGTTAAGATTGCAGTCTGGGATCACAACCGGGATGAACTTTTTGCCAGAGTTCAGGAGGTCTATAGTGATGATGTCAGGGATATGATAGGGGCTGCAGCATTTCACTGGTATGGCGGCGATCATTTTGAAGGCCTCAGGATGACGCATGAGCAGTATCCCGAATTATTGCTGGTCTTTTCAGAGGGATGCATTGAGTATTCGCGGCTGGATCACGGCTCGCAGCTGGAACATGCCCAGCGCTATGCCCATAATATTATCGGTGATCTGAACAACGGTATGCATGCCTGGATTGACTGGAATATAGTTCTAAATTATCAGGGCGGTCCGAATCATGTGCAGAATCTCTGCGATGCTCCCATTATGGGAGATCCTGCTACTGGTGCATACAGGAAGAATCTTTCCTATCACTATATTGGACACTTTAGTAGATATATCAAACCCGGTGCTGTGCGTATTGGGCTGTCACGGTTTACCAATGATCTTGAAATTACGACTTGGAAGAACACTGATGGGACCTGTGTGATGGTAGTTCTGAATATGCAGGATGCTGATATTTCTTTCCATTTGAAGCAGGGCGGGGCTGTTGTTGGTCTTACTGCAGCGGCTCAGAGTATTATGACTGTTGAGTTTTAGTTTGGGTGGGGTCAGACCCTTTTCCCGCATTTATGGAGGATTTTTCAAATATATAACGTAGACAGATTGAATAAAGTGAAGAATGTCATGCTTTGTATGCAGAGGCTTTCATGGGAACAAGGTATTGCTGCGCAGGCCTTACTTGAACTTGGAGAAAGTGATTTAGTGGTACTGATGGCTACAGCCGCAATGTTGAGATAGGGCGAAGATGGAAGACTTGCCTTGATGGAACCGAATGAAGCCATTACAGATCCTACTTCTAATGCGGAAAGTATGTTATATGCTGCCAATATTACTGGGGATAATCGTTTTACCCAGGCATTAGAAAGAAACATTGACTTTCTACTGTTTAATGCGCCTAAAAATTCTGATGGGATAATTTATCACTGGCCGGGTAAAAAAATCGTTATGGTCGATTCTTACTATATGGCCCCACCAGCTCTTGCTTTGACAGGGCATTTTGAGGAGGCCGTCAAGCAGGTAGAAGGATTTCGAAAACTTCTATGGAGTGATGAGGATAAACTTTTTTCTCATATGTGGAATGATGAAAAGATGGATTATTTCATTTTATTCTTGATGATCCTGATACTTTTATTGATACTAATCCTGCTCAGGCGATTGCTTATGCTATTTTTAGGGGAGTGAAAGCTGGCTGGCTGGATAATTCATATCTTGAATCAGCCAATAAGATGCGGTGTGCAGTGCATAAAAAAGTTGATGCTTTAGGAGTTGTTCAGGATGTTAGTGGAGCACCAACTTTCAACTATCAAGGAATTGCTCCGGAAGCACAAGCATTCTTTCTCCTCATGGAAGCTGCGGCCGAGGATTTATAAGGCCGGTAATAAAAACAGATTAAGCGTGGTGTTTTAGTATAACTTTCTGTATGCAGATTATAATGCCAGCTTAAGGATGTTTAATACATCCGATTCTCCTAGTTTGACAAAATTCCCGATTTCTCCAAACTCGACAGCTTTTTCTGCCATTTTTTCTAAATTTTTGTTAGGAACATTCATTTCTCCTAATCTGACAGGGAGTTCACAATCTTTGAAAAATTTTTCCATTCTTCGAATTCCCTCTAATGCAATCGCATCCAGAGAACCAAAGGACAAATCAACATTCCATACACGAATAGCAAATTGGACAAATCTATTGATGTCGTGTTTGTAGACATATTTCATCCATGCGGGGAATACGACTGTTAATCCAGCACCATGGGCAACATCATAAATTGCACTGACTTCATGTTCAATCATGTGTGATCCCCAATCACCGATTCGTCCTGTCGTAAGTAGTTCATTGTGTGCAACTGTATTGGCCCACATGATTTCAGCACGGGCATCGTAATTATTTGGTTCTCTAAGGACAATTGGAAGGTTTACAATAATTGTTTTCATTACAGCTTCACACAATCTATCGGTAAAATCAACATTTTGTACTTGTGTAAAGTATCGTTCAAATACATGGGACATAATATCAGCAGCCCCGCATGCTGTGAGATATTTGGGAACAGTAACGGTAAATTCCGGATTCATAATTGCGAATTTAGGAATATTGAAAAATGAGTTAGCTGAGCGTTTATAATGTATCTCTTCATTGGTAATAACAGAACCGTCGCTGGCTTCACTTCCTGCGCCGGGAATAGTTAGTACAACACCGATTCCAATCGCCTCTTTAGCTGTGGCTTTATCCGTATAAAAATCCCACACATCTCCTTTGTAAGGAACCCCTATTGAAATAGATTTTGCCGAATCTATGACGCTCCCTCCACCGATGACCAAAATAAATTTGATGTTTTGTTCACGGCATATTTGGATACCTTCTCGAACAAGGCTTAATCGGGGATTGGGGACAACGCCGCCCAATTCAACAAAATCAATTCCAGCTTCATGTAAGGATTTAACAACTTTGTCGTAAATTCCAAATTTCTTAATACTTGATCCGCCATAATGGAGTAATACTTTATCACTATACTGTTTTGTTAACTCACCGGTTTTTTTCTCTGTTCCTTTTCCAAAAACAATCTTTGTTGGGCATAAAAATTCAAAATTTACCATAATGGATCTCCTTTCGAGTATTTATATATTCTTTAATCTTCCTGTATACAAGTTATTTTTCTGCCCAGTTTAAACTTCTTTGTACTGCTTTTTGCCAGCCTCTATACAAACTTTCTCTCTGATCCTTAGATATTGAGGGTTCAAAAGCTCTGTCTAATTTCCAATGGGTTCCAAGCTCTTCTTTACTTTTCCAGAAACCAGTTCCTAAACCAGCCAAGTATGCTGCTCCCCGGGCTGCCATCTCTGTAACCTTGGGTCTTTCCACAACAATTCCTAAAATATCTGCCTGAAACTGCATAAGGAAATCACTTTTAGCGGCTCCACCGTCAACCCGAAGCGAACTGCAGGCCTGCCCGAAGTCCTTTACCATGGCATCTAGTACATCCCTTGTCTGATATGCCATAGATTCAAGAGCGGCGCGTGCAATGTGTTCCAGTGATGTGCCTCCAGTCATTCCGATCATTAATCCTCTGGCATACATATCCCAGTAAGGTGCACATAACCCAGTAAAAGCTGGAACAAAATAGACTCCTCCGGTATTATCAACCTTCTCTGCAAGCAGATCCACTTCGGCTGATTTTTTAATAACTCTCAAACCGTCCCGTAGCCACTGGATGGCTGCGCCGCCAATGAAAACTACTCCTTCAAGTGCATACTCGGATCTATTGTCTATATGCCAACCGAGATTTGTAGTTAATCCGTGTTTGGAAACTATCGGTTCCTCCCCGGTATTCATAAAGAGAGCCAGAGCAGTACCATAGGTGTTTTTGACCATTCCTGGTTGAAAACAGCCCTGGCCAAAGGTGGCTGCATGCTGATCTCCGGCAACTCCGGCAATGGGGATAGCATACTTGAAGAAATGATTTTCTTCGGTAACAGCAAGCACTCCTGAAGAAGGTTTTACTGCGGGCAAAATATTTCTGGGAATACCTGTTATTTGTAGAAGTTCATCATCCCATTCTTTTGAATAAATATTGAAGAGCATTGTACGTGAGGCATTAGAAAAATCGGTTACGTGGTATTTTCTTCCGGATAAATTCCAGATAAGCCATGAGTCAATGTTTCCCATCAGGATTTCGCCGCTTTCCATTCTTTCCTTCAAACCAGGAATATTTTCCATTAACCACATTATCTTGGTACTGGAAAAATAGGCATCAATCACCAGACCGGTTTTCTTTTTTATCAGCGGTTCATATCCAAAATCTTTAAGCTGATCGCATATTTTAGCGGATCGGCGGCACTGCCAGACAATTGCATTGTATATTGGTTTTCCAGTTTTTTTATCCCAAAGGATTGTAGTTTCTCTTTGGTTTGTAATTCCAATGGATGCAATCTCTCCGGAACTTATCCTTTCTTCCTTTAATAACTGTTCGGAGCAGATTCGGACCGTCGACAAATATTCCATAGGGTCATGTTCAACCCAGCCTGGATGTGGATAAATCTGTTTTATCTCCAGGTACCTGCTGGCTTTAATTGATCCATCTCTGTTAAATAGGATTACTCTGGTACCGGTGGTGCCCTGATCTATAGCCATTACATAATTTTTTTCCATTTTTCCTGCCTATGGTTTAATAATTATTTTAAGGAGCGGTTTCTGCTGAAGGGATACAAATGCCTCTTCTATTTTTTCCAGAGGGTAGATTTTACTGATATATTTTTCCATGTTTAACTGTTTTTGTTCAACTAATTTTAGAATTTGGCGATTCTGCTTTACCGTTGAGGCATGCACTCCGAAAACACCCAGTTCTTTATAATGAATCAAATTACTGTTTAAAAACCCTGTGGCTGGTTCCGGGAGTCCTCCAAATAGGCTGATTCGCCCCCGGGGTGCTGCCGCCTCTATAGCCTGTGTATGGGTTTGTCCCACGGAGCAGGCCGTGATAAGCACTTCCGGTCCTATGGCGTTTGTTTCTCTTTTTATGGCGGCGACAACATCCTCTTTATCCGGATGAATTAAAACTATTCCGGGAATCATTTCCAAAGCCTGTCTGGCCCGAAATCCGGAGAACTCAACCATGATGATTTTTTTCACCCCATTAAGTCTTGCAAGTTCTGCATGCATGCAACCGATAAATCCAGCTCCAAAGATTGCAACTGTATCTTCTGCCTGAATATTGAGAAGCTCTTGTGCGTTTAAAGTACAGGCTACAGGCTCACAAAGAACAACCTCTTCAGCCCGGAGTTTTCCAGATACAGGAATCACATTACCCATTTTAAATGCGGCTATTGGAATTTCCATGAATTCAGCGAATCCGCCGTCATATTGGAATCCTATAGTTGTAAGTGATTTACATAGGTTTGTAAGTCCCCGTCTGCAGGAATAACAATGTCCACATCCGATAGCCGGGGCAGTAATAATCTTTTGCCCTATATTAAATTGAGCTGCTGCGGGATCAGCGGTATCTCCTATGTGAACTAATTCGGCAAATATTTCATGTCCAATAATTCGTGGAGTATCAATTTTGCTGCTTCCCTTGGTATACGTCCTCATATCAGTCCCGCAGATGGAACAGGCTTCTATTTTACAGATGACATTATCAGAATTAGCCTGAGGCGTCGGAACAGATTTAAGCGCAAACTCTTTTTTACTGGTATGTACGAAGGCAAGCATACTTTTTTTCAACGGTTATACCTCTGCTCTCTCAATATCCAGTAGATCGGCCCATAAAGACCATCGTCGACTATGAGCTCCCAGTGTAAGTGCTTCATGGTGAGTTCCTCCAAGCAGAAGCCAGTTGTCCATTGCATTTCTGATTCCGGAATCCGGTCTAAAATGGAAATACGGCATTGGTACGGCTTGCAGCTCTTCAGTATCTAAAATTGTTCCCGGGCAGATAACTAACTGGTATCCATATTCTGCAATAGAAACAAGCGAAACCATGCTGGCTGGTCCTGGCTGCGCCGAAAAAACTAATGTAGGAGGATTTTCCAGACCGCCAATTTCTAGAGGTCTGTCAATAAGTTTTATGGGGCGGTCTTTTCTGGCGATTCTCCAATTACCTTCTCCCATATGACTCATTAATGCTGAGTCCCGTGCAAAATCCAAACTATACATTTCGGTAAAATGACCTTCTCCTGCTAATAGGTGTCCTGCTGCTACTAGAGCGCACGAATGGATATCACCCTCATTAGCATAACCATAGCCTTTTGCCATCATGTTGGAGGCTGCAAGCATCTGGATTTGTTTAAATCGCCCATCCTCTTTGAATGAATCAAAATTCACACTGAAACCGTTGTATCCGGCATTTTGTAAGAATTTTTCAAAAGCAATCTGCAGTCTGGCTGCATAAGCATGGTTTTCAACCGGAAGGGTGGGAGAAATCTGAAAATTTTTCCTGTCTTCAGCTATCTGGATATCGATCTCTTTTTGAGAAACTTCTTCAAAACATCTGTAAACCTGTCCGATTCCTTCATGATTTACTTCCGGACCTATCACTCTCTGGAAATTTCCCTCATCACTAACTATATCTCCCATACCTTTCATTCGGCCAAAAACAGCTATCCGCATTTTTTTAAGTTCTGCAGCGGTTAAGGCAGCTAAAGACCAATCTTTTACATAAGAGACAAATGAATCACTCTGCCAATCTTCGGTAATTACACTCGTATTGGTGCCGGCCTGGAGGAGCATGTTTGCTGTATCCTGAGCACCATGGATTCCCTGATTAGTTGTCAGTCTGCTCCAGTCCCAGTCAGAGGTTACTGTGCGGAGAGGCTGTATATTAGCCATTAAGACAGGCAGGTTGTTCTCTTCCAACGCTCTTACCAGTCTGAATCCTGGACTGTAGAGAAGCATAACAATTATTATTCCATCGTACTGTTTATAATTAAATTCCCGAATGATGGCTTCAATCTGCTCCCGGCTTTTGGCAGCGCCTGGGAAATCAATATCAATTTCAGGTTTTAATTTATTAACAATATCGCTGGCAAATTTTTCTTGTGCGTGTGTAATTTCCGGCTGACTTTCATCATATAGTCCATGCATGATACCTAATAATCCGATTTTTGGTTTTCTTTTGTTTGTCATATTCATCTCCTAATCCATGTAATAACCGCCATTAATATTGACGGTTTCTCCATTTATAAATCCAGCCTGATCTGAAGCTAAAAAACACATAAGCCATGACATATCCTGTTCTGTCCCCAGACGGCGAACTGGAATTTTCTCTGCCATTGCCATTTTTTTATCTTCAGGCCAGTACTGCATCATTGCAGTCATGACAGCATGAGGTGCGATCGCATTACAGGTAACACCAAACGAACCCAGCTGACGTGCAACGGAACGGGTGAGACTGATTACTGCCCCTTTTGAAGCTCCATATACAAAAACAGTTGAATTATCACCATTTTTTCCTGTAATTGATGCCACATTAATGATTCTGCCATATTCTTGTTCTTTCATTATAGGAGAGACTGCCCTGATAGCATATAAAATACCTTTAATGTTGATATCAATAGTATCATTGATTATTTTATCCGTTGTCTCTTCGATAGTGCCGGAAAGCAGCAGTCCGGCATTATTGATCAGAATATCAATGCGGCCATATTTTTCTTTGACCGTTGCGATGAGTGAATCAACCTGTTCACGTTTTGAAACATCACAGAGAATACCTTCTGATTTCCCTTTTTGGACAATAATTTCGTTTACTGTTCCATACATTCCAACTTGATCAATATCTGTTACAATTACAACGGCTCCTTCGGCTGCCAGATCAAGGGCTGTTTGCTTGCCCATTCCTTTGCCCGAGCCTGTAATTATAGCAATTTTCCCCTTAAATCTATCCTCTTTCAAGAAAGGCCTCCTGATTTGATTGTAACATATAAAAAAATGTTTGTAAAAATAATCACATGCTGTTATTATAAAGTCAAGTAAAAGTTATAATAATACCATTTTATAGAATATTCAGTTTTCAAAATTACAATTTTACAGTTATGCTTAGTGTTAAAGATAAGATTATTGAGTATTTTTTTTAAAGGAGTTAATAAAAATTATGGAGAAGAGATTTACCTAAACAATGATTAATTCAACTTCAAGTTTTTTGAAGATATCTATATACCTTTTGGGAATTTTGTCATCAGTTATCACTATATCAAAATCATTTATATCCCCAAAGTATGCTGACCGAACGACATCAAACTTTGATGAGTCCACCAATAAAATTCTTTGCTGACTTGATTCCACAGCTGCTCTTTTTATTGGGATCTCATAGGAATCGGCAGTAGTAATACCAAGGATATCACTTACGCCGCGAGCTGAAATAAAAGCCTTATTAGCCCTGTTGTTTTTTATCAGCTCAACACCCTCTTTGGATTCAAACATAAGTGTGTTTTTGTGCAGATAACCTCCGCCAAAAATCAGTTTACACTCTTTTTGTCTAAAAATAGAAAAAAGTATATTCATTGCATAACAAACAATTGTTGAGGGGTTGCTTACCTGAATGAAGTCTCCCATGAGTTCTGTTGTCGAGCCGGAATCAATAATAATAATATCATCCTGTTGTATCAGCGATACAGCTTTTTCAGCGATTCTTCTCTTTTCATTGATTCTGGTCGCTTCCTCGTTAGGGAGGTTATATATACTATTGTCCCTTTTCTGATTGATTTTGCTGGTGTAATTATAGATAGCTCCGCCATGAAATAATTTGACCGTATTCTCTTTTGCTAAAATTGTAAGGTCCCGCCGAATTGTCATTTCTGAGACATTCAAAGCTTGTGAAAGTTCTCTTATTGTTCCGGCATTTTTAATCTTGAGAATATCGGTTAATGTTTGCAGACGCTTTTTTTTCGCAATCATAATAGTAAAAAAAATAACACATTGGTATTTTTTTTACAATAGAAATTTATTTAAAAAGTGTTTGGTGCATTATTGATAATTGTGGTTGTGAGAATATATTGTTTTATCCCGGCACAATTGCAGCAGGTAATAAATAAAAAATAATATAAGCCGTTAATGACCCTCTATGATATGTATATTAAAGCTATTTAAAATAGTTTTTGCAAAATCAGTATCAATTTTCCTGAAATAGATAGTGCTGGCAATCAAATTGCAAAATACACACAATAAATAGAGTAGCGATGAAATTGAACATCGAAGGATTCTCTACGTAACATATGAATGGTAGAAAAATACCATAGTGTTAAAAATATATCAAAAATAAATTGACAATGGGGAAGACATGATTGATAATGGGTATAAAGTCACAGGTATATGTATTTGTGACTAGCTGTTTATACAAATTTAGGAGGGAAGA
>CAZMOX010000004.1:0-65841 GCA_964567895.1 uncultured Spirochaetales bacterium
GCACGAAGGTGATAGAATCATCCTTCAGTCTCCTTATTCAGGGGGATGATCAACGATAGTTGATACATTTTATGGGGCTCTTTGATGCTCCCTGGCTTGGTATGCCTGACAGCGGAGTTTTCACCGAAATGCAGGTAGTGGATGTTTTGGGATGGACTGAAGATGTCTTCCAGCCGGATTATATTAAGAGATAGTGCCAAAATACGTTTTGAAGACTTTCAGTTAAGTTTATGTAGGTAGGAAAAATGAAAAATACATATCAGGAAATAAAGAAAATAGCCAGAGACTATTTTGAGGAAATGGAGAAATGTACTCCTGAAGAATCAGTCGTAGTTCTGAAGAAATACACTTCAGATAATTATACATGGGAGGGTCCTTATCCTTTTCTGGACCAGACAGGAGCAGATGATGTAGCTGATGTCTTCTGGAAGCCACTTAAAGAGTCTATGACTAAGATGCAGAGACGGCAAGATGTTTTTATGGCTGGAATAAGTTTAGATGGTAAAGAATGGGTCATGAGTTTGGGGTGGTTCATGGGTCTCTACGATAAAGAATTTATGCATATCCCTATTACCTGCAAAATGCATCACTTGCAATATGCTGAATTTTCATGTGTTGAAAACGGTAAAATTACGCATACAGCCATGTTTGTTGATTTAATCGGCTTTATGGTCGAAGCCGGGGTGAACCCGCTGCCGCCTGAGACTGGGCACTATTTCAGGTATCCTGGGCCTAGGGACCACAACGGGCTGATGTTTGAGGATGCTCCATACGGGAAGGCGATAGATTCTTTCAAAGTAGTTGACGATATGATAAATGATTTAATTTCATTAAATGTTGGTAACGAAACCCCCCGGGATATGCTAAAAAAGTCCTGGAATGATGATATGATATGGTATGGTCCTTGTGGTATTGGAGCTAGCTATACCATTCCCCGGTACCAAATGCAGCATCAGATGCCGTTTAGAAAACAGCTGAAGGATAAAACCACTGGACCGCTCAATGCCTTTTTCGCAGAAGGAGATTTTGTTTGTTTCTACTCCAATATGACAGTCACTTCAACCGGAGGATGGCTGGGGCTTCCTGCCAGTGGAAAACCAGGTAATTTGAGAGGAGATATCGATATTTATTATGTTAAAAATGGCAAGATTTCCGAAAACTGGTGTTTTATCGATCTGCCTAATTATTTAAATAATTTGGGAGTAGATATATTTGAAAGGACTACAAGAATCTGCAATCCGAAAGACCCTGATGGGGAAAATAAAGCTTGGTAGAAAGACCTGGAATATTGTATTTGATATGCTGAGTTGTTTCTGCTTGAAAACTGTACTATAATTTGCTCATGGAATTACTAGTATTATCTGTATTGACAACAATTGAGAAGGAGCTGCCGTATAAATTGTATGGCGCAGGGCACGACTATAAACAGGAAGAGACACATCGTCCCTTCGGTTTTCCCGTATATCAGATGCTTCTTTGCACGGAGGGGCATGGAATCCTGGAAATGAATGGACAGAAGTATCCTGTTCTGCCTGGGAAAGCGGTAATATTATATCCTGATGAATCACATATATATTATCCGGAGTCAGATTCCTGGATAGTGAGCTGGATCTCTTTTGGCGGATACCAGCTGCACGACTTGCTGGATAAGATGAATATCAAAGGTACAGGTGTATTTGATGTAGAAAATCCGAAACGGATTGAAGATAAGGTGAAACAGGCAGTAAACCTTCTTGTTGAACAGTCACCAGCAAGCCGATTGGAATCCAGTGTTCTTGTCTATTCAATGATTCTTGACTGTTATTATCTATTCCATAAACAGGGTGAGATGCTCTATAAAGAGACCGCAAGCATCCTGCTTCCGGCATTAAGGATCATTAGAAATGAATACAGCAGGTCACTGGTTCTTGAGGAGTTATCAAATGCCTGCGGAATGAGTATTCAGCATTTCTGCAGGATTTTTAAAGAGGCGATCCAATACAGGCCGTCAGAGTATATCAACTCAATCCGTATTACGAAAAGCATTGAGCTGCTACTGAATCACCATGACATGAAGATTCAGGATATTATTGAGCGTGTAGGTTTTAAAAGTGAGAGTTACTTCTGTTCCGTATTCAAGAAGCAGGAGGGAGTTACTCCCGGACAGTTTAGGAAGCGGCATTCACGAAATAACGGATCCCGAACCTCTTAAATCAGGTATTTCCTGTTTTTCAGCCTGTTACTGTGTTGAACGGTTAAAATTCAGTATCTTCTGTTTTTGCGATTATTTTGATGTGCTCATTGGTCTCTCCCGGAATAAAAAATAAATAATATAAAAATATTAAAGTATTATTAAGATATAACTATCATCCAAACTTGAAATCTGCAAGGGTGGATATAGCACAACTTAATAATAATGTAAAATAACTATAATTATTAATCTGAATCGCAAAAAAATAAGTCTGACCATATATATTAGTTGACAACTGAATATAAATATTCTATACATAAAATAACAAAATATACCAATATAGGTGGAAAGTACTATGGAAAAAAATGACAACATACAGAAAAATGACAAATTGACTGATGAAAAACTGGAAGAGATGGGAAAGATTGAATTTGATCTGAATGGGGATATTTCTGATTTTCTAAAACCTGACAGAGTGAGACAGCAGAGTCTTGCCGGTTTTGATGATGATTATACAGATATAGTTGATTATATAGTCCGTTGTACATATAAGATTTGGGATGAGCACAATATAGGATTGATTTATTCCCACTACCAGCATAGATCCAGGGCGCATATGCCTGACGGGCTTGTGTATGGAAGAGAGAAAGTTGTTCAGGCAACCGCTGCTGCTCAGAATGCATTTCCTGATTTTCAGCTGGTGGTAGATGATGTAGTTTGGCGGGGAAATGATGTTGATGGATTTGATACTTCTATGCCGAGTACTGCTCTGGGTACAAATACCGGATGGAGCTTTTTTGGCGCACCAACCGGAAAGAAAATATGCAGAAGAGGAATTGCCAACTGTTTTTCTGTAGAGAATCGAATAGTTGAAGAGTGGGTGGTTCATGATGATGTGACGGTTGTTAATCAGCTTGGACTTGATCTTGATGAAGTTATAGATGACCTGATTGCACGGGGTTATTGTGATGATGGGGATAAAGAGCCTGCTGCTTCTGAGCGTGTGCATGGTGAAGAGACCCCGGCTCCACTTCCTCCTGCCCCTAAAGATGAACATGATGTGGAAGGGCTTATTCGACGTACTTATGCAGAGGTTTTTAATTGGCGGATGATTGGAAAAGTTGATGCATACTATGATGAACAGTATCGCCATCTTGGATGCCGCAATCTGGATTATTTTGGACATGCTGAGTATAAGAAATTTCTGTTATCCTGGCTCTCAATGTTTCCGGATGCAGAAATAATAATAGAAGATATTTATTGGAATGGCGATGCGAAGAGAGGTTATCGGGCATCCACTCGTTGGAAGTTGGTGGGAACTCACCTTGGAAACGGAATATATGGGGCTCCAACCGGTGCTAGAATCGAGGTGATGGGGATAACCAACCATCTTATCAGAGGCGGGCAGTTTATTGAGGCTCTTGATGTATATACTGATCTTGAGATTGCAGTGAGGGTCGAACGGGCAAGAAGGAAAAAAGCTGCCAAATTGGCGGACTAGGGAGTTGCTGTGAGTGGAAAACGGGAGCAAATACGGGAATTTATACATTCCTCTCTTCGAAAAATCATTAATGAGAAGATGATAGGAGAGATTTATTCCAGGACTACTCACAGGATTAAAGTGGCAATCTCTCCGGATCAGTCTATGTATGGCCGCCAGTCTCTTGTGGATTTAGTTCAGCAGTTAACTTCCCTAATATCTGATGCGGAAGTTGTCGTTCGTGAGAGCGCAGTGATGCAGGACCCTTATGATGATGCGATCTGGAATTTTGGAGTTGAGGGATGTTTTACCGGGACCTATGATGGGCAGGTGAAAAAACCTGTCTCATTGGATTTTATACTTATGGGATGTGTCGCTCGTGGAAGATTCATCCGACTCTCTCTTGTCTTTGATTCGGAAGTGTTGAAAAAACAGATTGGTCAGGAACCTGTAAGATTTTTAGCTTCTGTGGAATATGGTCCACGAAGGGATTCTTTGTCCTTAGTTCCTCAGGATCAATCAATACATCCAAATAGATTCAGCGTACATAGTAGAGATTTTGGCAAGCTTTCTGTTGATGAGTTTGCCGGCAGGATACTTTCCGATATATGGGCTTCCAGAAGTTCTGCAGCGTATGATGCTACTTCCGGTACTCGTCATGTGAATGCCGAAAAATGTATTAAAGAGCATGCTTTGTATCGGGATTTGAACAGTACATTCTATAACTTCTGCTATGAGCGTAAAAACGATGCTATGCATATTTTTATGTATCATGATAGAACTGGGTTTGCGAGGAATTATAAGCGATTTGACATTCCAGTATCTGAAAAAGGTGCTGCTTATTTTGGTTTGGGATATGTTCAATTGTCCTTTGATGGAAAGATTATCAGAGATGACTCTTTGGTGAATCTTAAAATCTGCGTACAGGGCGATGATGCTGTAGGTGAGCTTGTCTCTGCTAACACACCACATATTGAATAAGGAAGATAGATTTCTATGTATGAAGATTTTGAATTTAGCCGATCAATCATGATCAGTGACAGGGCAAAATCCCTGAACAGGCAATCCCTTACCTTTGAACAAATCGGGAAGATACTTGGCGGAAATATGATTCGTGTGTATCGGGAATCCCTCTAAACAGCTTGTTTTAATGAGAGCGTAGTCAAGTATAAATATATGAATATTTTCGACTATAAAGTAGAATATTCTGATAAGCTTTCACCTTTTTGAAGCAATCATATATACTATTATTATACGACAGTTCGTGATGTTCATGAACTGATTTGTAAACTTATCAAAGTAATATAATATAAGTAAATAACAACATTTAGCTTGAGTGAATGATGGGCTATTATTGGTAGTTTTACTGTGGTTTTCTGCTGGTTTTGTCTTGGTGGCTATATGTAAATATATTAACGTAAAATTAGAAATATTTTAGTTGACTTGCTGTATAAGCCATGCTACCATTGACTACGTTATCATAATAAATGGAGGACTACATGACTAAAAAACTAATTTTAACAGCAATTATTATTGCTCTTCTGATTCCGGCAGCACTATTTGCTGGAGCAGAACAAGAAGCGGCTGCACCCGTTGAAGGGCTTCAGGCTCCCGACAAAGCAACCGAAATTGACATGATGGGGTGGAGATATCCGATTACAGAGTTTTATGCTGAAGAATTAACAGGATTAAATGACATTGACAATCTGAAAGTTACTACACAGTTACTGGATTCAGGTTCTGCGAAAGAACAGATTCGTCTTGCTCTTTCCGGTTCTGGAACATCACCCTATGAAATTATCCATGCAGATGATCCTTTTGTAAATGAGCTTGCTTCAAATGGTTGGCTTCTGCCCTTGGATGACCTTATTGCCAAGTACTCTGATGAATACGACCTGACTGATATTTCCCAGGGATTTTATGACATGGGAACTTATGAAGGAAAAGTCTATGGTATTCCTATTATAGCAAATTCAATGAATTATTTTTATAACATGGAAATGTTTGAAGAACTTGGTCTTGATGTTCCTGAAACATATGCTGACGTTCTTGCATCAATCGAAGTACTTAGTGCTCTTGACGGTGTTAAACCATTTACTATCAACCTGCATGCAGGTTGGGCCTGGAGACTTGAGTTTCATAACTTCCTTATTGCCTGCGGCGGTACATGGCTGAATGAAGATAGTACAGCTGCATTTAACGGACCTGAAGGTGTTAAAGCTGTTGAAACTATAATGAGCGTAGTTGCTGTAATGGGAGCCGATGGTCTTTCCTGGAGTATTGATGATTCAGAAATCGGACTTGAAACAGGAACTCTTGCAAGTGCTGTAACCTGGACAAGCCGCGCAGCAGCAATGGATGATCCTAATAAGTCACAATATGTAGGGAAAATCGGATTTGCTCCTGCTCCCTCTGTAATTGCCGGCGGACCTCATGCAGGACCCGCAGCAGTAGATTTCTATTCAATTCCTGCTGGAACTGATGTAGATCCTGATTTTATATTCCAGGTAATAATGCAGGCAGCTGACCTTGAGAGTCAGGTTGCAGCAGCAGATTACGGGCTGGTAACAAGGAGTGAAGTAGCTGCATTAGGTGCAGGCGGACGATACATTGATGCTGCTCAGAAAACTATTGCCAATGGATCAGGAAATTACGGCTTTAATCCTGCTATTAAGCTAGCTAAAGTTGCAATTGAAAACATTCTTCCGAAAGTAGCAAATGGCGACATGAGTGTTCAGGAAGTTCTGGACGAAGCTGCTGCATTATATACAGCAGAAGCAAAAGCTCAGGGATACCTCTAAAATCTTATACATCGGGATTCAGTCTGTTGTGATGCAGACTGAATCCTGCTTTTCTTTTATAATATACCTATTGATGAGGTTCCGTTAAATTACCTGCATGGAAACGAAGGGGTTAGCCCCTTTTTGGATGTTTGTAATTCGTTATAAAATAAAAACTCAATTTCACTAGTTCAAAAATTTTGAATCCATGTAAACATGGGTATGAATTACTCTCAGTCAGGTGTTACTATCTTTTTTAAGGACATTAAATAATAGTTATGGATAATAAAACGTTTGTTTCATTTGTTAGTCCCAGTGTAATAATAATGCTTGTACTTATGGTTTTCCCATTGGTTACTGCAATTGTTTTGGGATTTAATTATATCACCTTTCAAAATTTTGCTGATCCGGTCTTTGTAGGCCTTCAGAACTATAAAGAATTGCTGGTCGATTCAGCATTTTGGGGATCACTAAAATTTACTCTCATCTATATAGTCTTCACGGTCCCGGTTCAGATTGCCATCGGGTTTTTAGTTGCGCTTCTTCTTGATCAGGTAGAGCGTTTTCGCGGAGTCTATATTGCGGCTTCTCTTTTACCTTTTGTTGTTACTCCAGTAGTAGGAACATTAATGTTTAGAAGCTTGTTTGATAGAGGCGGAGGGCTTTTTTACTATCTCCTTGATGTTCTTTTTAATTATGAATTTTTTATGACTACTACATCGGTAAGGCTTTTAATAATTCTACAGGGGATTTGGTATACGACCCCATTTTCTATGATTACTCTTTTTGCCGGGCTTCAGACCCTGCCGAAATCAGCAATGGAAGCTGCTACTGTTGATGGTGCGAATGCGTTTCATAAATTGTGGTATGTGGTTCTTCCTCATCTGCGATCATTATTTGTTTTTATAGGAATGATTGCTGTTATGGATGCATATCGTGTATTTGATAATATTCTGGTTATGACGAAAGATAACCCTATATTTAATGCCGATACAATTATGTATTACAACTTCAAGATGGCAATTTCGTTTGGAAGACAGGGCAAGGCGAACGCTATGTCAATTCTTACAATCTTTGGTATATTTATTGTCTTGATTCCATTCCTTAGAACTACGTATAAACAGCAGATGGAGAAGAGATAATGAGAAAAATCAAAAACCCTATTGCCAGAGCAGGTATACATATACTGTTATTTGTATGGGTCTTTTATAGTGTTATCCCATTCTTATGGACGGTATTAACCTCTCTGAAGCTTCCTGTTGAAGCGAATAACAGGACTCCAAAAATATTCGGATTTAAAGTTACTTTTGATAATTATGCATCATTGTGGTTGAAGCCTGATCAAAAACGAAGACCTTTTACCTATGATAATTTTATACCTGTGGGTATTATTATTCTGGTGATTTTGGTTTTGCTGGTTGCCTTCTATTTTCTTTCTCAGAGATACTTAAAGCTTTCTAAACCCAAAGCGGGACTTATACTGACAGGCATATTGCTGCTCGTTGTTATCTTTTTGCCGAATGTGGCTGAGATGTCAAAATCCTATGACTATTTTGTAAATAGTATAATTGTTACTTTCTTTACGCTTATTATTTCGATAAGCATAGGCTGTCTTGGCGGGTATGCGATTGCCAGATACGATAAGATCTGGGGTGTTGTGATACTGATTGCTGCTCTTGCTTTCAGGGCCTTACCCCGAATGGCTTTTGTACTTCCCTACTACTATCTTGGAAATGCTATTAATCTGTATGATACAAAAATACTATTGATTATGATACTGGTTGCTGTTAATCAGCCTTTCACTATATGGATGCTTAGAAGTTTTTTTATGGATATACCGAAAGAGCTGGAAGAAGCCGCCATGATTGACGGGGCAGGCCGCCTGCAGTCCTTTTTTAGAGTAATACTGCCAATTTCCTGGCCGGGAATTATTACCACAAGTCTCTTTACGTTGTTACTTGCCTATAATGAATTCCTACTGCCGAGAATATTGACTCAGTCAAACTGGACTTTTCCTGTTCAGATAGCTTCTTATACAAGTGGTGAGGATGCAGCTTATAAAACAGTAGCTGCTGCGGCATCGGTATCGATAACCTTACCGTTAATATTTATTATCGTTATTTTCCAGAAAAGACTAGTGAAAGGATTAGCTGTAGGAGCTGTAAAGGGGTAAGGAAATTAATTTTGAAAGAACCTTACATGAGAGTATGAAGCTGTTTTTGAGTAAGCAAGAAGATATAATTATGACATTAAGTTCAGCCTGCAGTATTCGGGCTGTACCTATTTTTATTTGATAAATATTCAGGAGATGATAATGGATGAGAAATTATTACTAGAAGCAAAGGAACTTGTAAGCGCTTATCATAAAAAACTGTCAGAAAAGGGCGGTATCTTCAGCATTAAAAAGATTTTGCCGGATTATTTAGATACGCAAACTATTTTTGATTGCTCTCATCCGATAAACAGATTAACTGGCATAGATGAAGTCTATCAGGGTTTCTGGGAACCTTTTATCAAGGCATTTCCTGATGTACAAAGAAGAGACGATATTTTTCTTGGCGGAGTATTTAAAGAGGGGTATTGGATATCCTCAACTGGCTACTTTGCAGGAAATTTTGAGAATGATTGGCTTGATATTCCGGCAACAAAGACTCTGGCCTATGTCAGGTTTGGTGAGTTTAATAAAGTTGAAAATGGTAAGATTACTGAAACGATTATCATCATAGACTTTCTTGACTTGATGCGGCAGGCGGGTGTCAAAGTCCTTGCAGATAGCTTAGGTTATGAAGGGCTTGTTCCTGCTCCTTCAAACCAGAAGGGACTGATGAGTGAAATTCAGAATAGAGAAGAGAGCAAAGGGACGCTCAGTCTTGTTGAAGATATGCTTTCTGGTCTCATGACCTATGATGAGTCGGGTGAATTGGGCAGTATGGGCCAGAATAGATTTTGGGATGAAAAGATGATGTGGTACGGTCCCTCAGGTATAGGTACTACAAGAGGTCTTGATGGTTTTGAGAAATATCATCAAAGATCCTTTTTGAAGGCTTTTCCTGATAGGGTTGGAGGAAATCACCGCTCCCGAATTGGGGATGGTATGTTTGCAGCTTCAACTGGTTGGCCGAGCATTAATGCAACACATGCAGGTGGGGGATGGCTTATGATGCCTGCAACCAATAAAAAAATAACTATGCGTGTTATGGATTGGTGGCGCAGAGAAGATGACAAGCTAGTTGAGAACTGGGTGCTTATCGATATAATTGAGTGCCTTAATCAATTTGGGGTGGATTTATTTGCACGTATGAGAGAGATGCTGCAGAAGTAGCACTGCAGAAGATTGTAGATTAACGATCAATAAACACAAAAAGAGTGAAATATACGACTTTTTATTCTGGACAATGGAAGTTTATGGCGCTATAATATGACTACGTATTCAATGGCTGGTCAAATAGCAAGGAAGAAGAATGGCTGAACAAATATTTTTTAAAGTAGAGAAATTGCAGAACTATCTTTCGGAAATGTACTCGAAAGCAGGTTTATCAAAAGAGGATGCGGATATTTGTGCGGAATGCACAATACTGACAAACCTTTGGGGAGTAGATTCCCATGGGGTGCTCAGGACTCCTGCCTATATAAAAAGAGTGCTTAAGGGTGCTGTGAATAAGAGTGCAAACCCTTTTTACATAAAAGGAGAAGGTGGACCACTAGCCATTATGGATGGCGATGCCGGAATGGGCTATGTAGTTGGTTCCAGGGTAATGGATGCTGCTGTAGCAAAAGCGAAAGAGTTTGGGTTCGGAATGATTGTGGTTAAAAACAGTAATCATTTTGGAGCTGCCTCTTTGTATACACGTCGGGCTGCAGATGCCGGTATGTTGGGCATTGTGACAACAAATGTTATACCAAATATTGGAATGCCGGGAAATATAAAACCAGTATCCGGGAATAATCCATTAGCTTTAGCAGCACCTATTGGTAAACCCTATCCATTTTCATTGGATATCTCTATGAGTGCTGTTGCCGGGGGGAAGCTTCTTCTGGCTCAAAAAAAAGGTGACAAAATTCCGACCACGTGGTCAATAGATAAAGAAGGAAACCCAACTGATGATCCATTTAAAGGATTTGAAGGGATTTTACTTCCCACCGGAATGCACAAAGGTCTGGGAATGTCTTTCTTCATAGATATCATAACTGGTGTTATGAGTGGAGGACCCTTTTTACAGAACATAAAGAGTATGTACAAGCATGCAGATGAGCCGAGTTTGACATCGCATGTCTTTTGTGTTATCGATCCGGAATTCTTTATGGAGAAAGAAGAGTTTTCCGGGAGAATGGCTCAGTGGGTTGATATGATTAAATCTACGCCAATGGCTGCCCCGAAAACTGAACAGATAATTCCCGGAGAGATTGAGTACAACTGTGAGATGGCAAGAAGGAAGTCGGGGATTCCTTTACCTGCTGAACTGGTTGAAGATCTCAAGGCACTGGAAGAACAATTTAAAATGGATAACAGACTGTAAAAGTCTCAATCATACACATTACTAAAGATATAGAGGAGAAAGAGTTATGAAAAAACAGACTGAATTTAAGTTAAACCAGAGAGATTCTGTGTGGTTTCAGGAAAATAGTGCACATGTAGTTGTTGAATATGCAAAGAATGTTTGTGATATTGCAATCCTTCCAATTGGAGCAATTGAACAGCATTCAGCACATGCGCCAACAGGAATGGACACCTATAATGCAATTGGAATTTCAGAGAAAGTGGCTGAGAAAACCGGTGCCATGCTTCTTCCCTGTCCCATGTACGGATCGCATCCCCATCACCATTGGGGAATGCCCGGAACAATTCCATTAACCTATGAAACACACATTGGACTTCTGATGGATATCATCAGAGGAGCTGCTGTATCCGGTTACAATAAGTTCTTAATCATTTCGGCTCATGGTCAAGTTTCCTCTACCATAGTTGCAACACATAAATTGGGTATTGAAGGATTATTTACCATCTCATCAACATGGTACGACTTTCTCCGGGATGATAAAACAGTTCTTGAAGACTATATGTGGCATGCTGATGAAGCAGAGACTTCTGTTGGTCTCTATCTCTATCCGCAGTTTATAAAGATGGAACTGGCTGAGGCTGGTTACGGCACTCCTCTTATTGATTCAAAATGGAAAATTGCTCCGGGTCAGGCAGCAAAGGCAGGGACACTCTACCACTTTGAAGGAACCTTTGCTCTTCCGGAAAAAGATGATCTTGATAATGGCGTTATCGGAGATCCTACAAAAGCAACTTACGAAAAAGGTAAGGGTGTTATTGAAGGTGTTGTAAAGCATTATGCAGGACTTGTTGATGAAATCAAAACAAAATACCCCTGTGGAATAAATCCGCTTGGATTTAGAAACCCGGCTGGTTATGCAGGTACTTCAGATATTGTATATGACAAAGATCATGACAGCAAAGGGCAGTTAATTAAATAATATTTAATTATTGAAATTGCCTACATGTACAGAATTGTAAAAGAGAGCAGAGCTGAATACCCAGGGGTAATAGGTCTGCACTTCTCTTATTGGAACAGGAGAGCTAAATAAGATGAACAAACCAAGAATTGGTATTATCACTTTCGGTGATAACAGAGATCCTGAATGGAATAAAGTATTTAAGCAAATGACTGTTCCCCGGCATGATCTTGCTGTGGAGATGCTTAAAACTCTTCCTATAGAGGTAATATCGGTAAAAGAACCTGCAAGATCACGAGAAGAGATTAATAATCAGGTTGATTTGCTGAAAAATGAAGGGATTGATGTATTTATTGCGCATACTCCATGCTGGACTTCACCCAATTTGGTGGTGCACGGTGTTCAACGAATGGAGATGTTTACCATCATGCTTGGGAATCGTGACATGTCAACACATGGCTGTGTCGGTTTATTTGGTGCTGCAGGTGCTCTTTCACAGATTGGACAGAGTCACAAACGAATTCGTGTGGATTATACCGAAGAGATGTATAGGGAGAAGCTGTTGCCGATACTTCGTGCATCAGCTGTTAAAAACCGTCTTAAAGGTTCAGTTATGGGCCACTTCGGGGGACGATCGATCGGTATAGATACTGCGACCTTTGACCCGATGGGATGGCGGAAGCAGTTTGGGGTTGATGTTGAACATATTGATCAGGTGGAGATTCTTCGCCGAGCAGAATTGGTTTCACAGGAACGTATTGACCGGATGCGGGAATGGATTGAAAAGAATGCAAAAGAAGTTCTCTATAATGATGATAAATTCACCCCAAAAAAATTTGATTTTCAACTTGCCTGCTATATTGGTACAAAAGATATTTGTAAGGATCTTGGTTTGGACTTTACCGCAATTAAGTGTATGCCGGAACTTTCAAATAGTTATGTCCCTCAATGTATGACAGCTACATTTCTTCCGGACAATTTTGATGGCGAAGAGGGTGAAAAAGAGGGAATTGTCATGGCTTGTGAGGCTGATGGTGATGGGGCTCTTACCCAGCAGATTCTTAAAATTGTTTCTGGCGGGATGCCGACTCTATTCGCTGATGTCAGCCATATTGATGATAGTGAAAAGATTGTCTACTGTGTGAATTGCGGCGCTCTTTGTGCATGGTATGCAGGCCGAAACGAAAACCCTAAAAAAAATCTTAATCTCATAACTATTAAACAATCTATCCGGCCAGGCGGTGCAGCTATTTCAGGTTTTTTTGCATCACCAGGGCCTATACAATTAGCGCGACTCTATCGGGTGGATGGGAAATACCGAATGGCAATTATCCCTGCAGAAGCAGTAACGCCGAATAAAGATACTGTGGAGAAATTTATTGAAGCCCGGGGCTCTCATCAGCTTCCCACACTGTTTGCTAAAGTGAATTTTTCTGTAGAAGATTTTGTTGATGAATATGGTTCTAACCATATTTCAGGTGTTGCCGGGAATTACACGAAAGAGCTGATTGAAGTATGTAAGATGCTTGATATTGAGCCGGTAGTGTTTTCATAAGGATTCAATAGGATGAATAGAAGAGAAATATTTACTGCAGCTATGAACCATCAGGAAACAGGCCGCGTACTTGTTGATCAGGGAAAACAGGTCGGTTCGATACATAAATTCGGATACGCCAGGATACGCGAGATGATGGGACTTCCTCCTAAAGAGGGCATTATTCTTGATAGAATGAGTCAGTGCGTTATCTCCGATGAAGATTTGCTTGAAGCCTGGGGAATTGATTTTAGATGGTTAATTCCGAACTGGGTACAGATTGAGGAGATTGATGAAGATCATTATAGAAATCTATTTGGTGTTCTATTCAGGAATTCCGGAGACTATTTTTCTATATATGATGCTCCCATGAAAGGAAAAGAGATTGATGTTCTAGATAGCTACAAGTGGCCGAATCTGCACGATACTGCAATGTTTGCAGGGTTAAGAGATCGTGCAGAGGATTTACACAACAATACTGACTATGTAATTGGAGCAGATGGGATCAAGGGCGGAATTTTCCAGACAAGTCTTGAGTTGAGAGGCTATGATCAACTCTATATGGATTTTTACCTTGAACCGGATTTTGCTCATGCACTACTTGATAAAGTCACTGAATGCTATAAAGAGATGTATACGGATTACATGCGTGAAGTGGGGGAGTTTGTACAGATTGTCTATCTCACAGATGATTTTGGCAGTCAGAATTCCCTGTTGATGTCCGGAGACATGTGGGAAACATTCATGAAACCCCGTCAGGCAGATCTCATTGCACATATCAAATCTTTAGCACCACATGTGAAGGTAATGTTCCATACAGATGGATCGGTACTTCCTATTATCGATGGAATGATCGATATGGGTGTTGATATCCTTAATCCTGTACAGACTTCTGTAGAGGAGTTGAAGGATACCCATGCTTTGAATGAGCAATATGGTGAAAAAATTGCATTTCACGGTGCTATTGATGTACAGAATGTTATGGTGAATGCAACTCCTGGCCAGATTCGGGAAGAAGTTAATCTACGTCTGTGCGATCTGGGAAAAGGCGGTGGCTATATTATTGCTACCTGCCATAATATTGGTTACGACATACCTCCTGAGAACTTAAAAGCATTTTATGCTGCAGTTAAGGAGTTTTCTGCATATCCGTTAAAACGATTGGGAGAGTAGTAGGATTATGAAAATTACAAATGATAACTATGTGAAAAAACTGCTGAAAGAGGGGAAGAAAGTTACAGCAGCCTGGGCACAGGCTGCAAGTCCTATTACCGCAGAAATATTGGGAGATGCGGGATTTGATGCCGTCATGATAGATATGGAACATGGTCCTGGAGATATCATGATGCTTATCAATCAGATCAATGCCTTGAAAGGTCAACCGGCTGTTCCTTTTGTACGGGCACCCTGGAATGATTTTGTTCAGCTGAAAAAGATACTTGATGCCGGAGTCTATGGGGTACTTGTTCCGTATGTGAATAGTGCTGAAGAAGCAGAAGCAGCGGTTAAAGCAGTAAGATATCCAACTGAAGGAATCAGGGGAGTTGCAGGTAGTCCAAAAGCGCCGCACTTTGGGAACAACTCTATGGAATATATGAAAAAGGCAAATGAAGAGATATTTCTCATGACTGCAGTAGAGACTCCGGAAGCCGTAGCAAATCTGGATGAATTGCTTAAAGTTGAAAAACTTGACGGCATTTTTATCGGTCCAATGGATCTTGCAACGAGCATGGGGTATTTTGGAAATCCTCAGCATCCTGAAGTGCAGAAAGCTATACAGGAAGTTGAAGAAAAAGTATTTGCCAGTAACAAAATTCTCTCTACTATTGCCGGTTCCTGGGAAGATGCAAAAACGAAATACGATAGAGGATATCAGCTGCTGTTACTCATGTCTGATACCGTAACACTTAGCAAGACAGCCAGAGCTCTAACCGGCTCATTTGCAGATGCCTATCCCGGACGATAATATCCGTTTTTAGCTTGATACATAATTATTTATAGAAGGAGAATAGTATGATAAAAGTAGGAGTAGCCGGATACGGCGTAATAGGACAGAGGCTTGCCGATGGAGTTGCATGGCAGAAAGATATGGAGTTGGTTGGAGTTGCAGATGTGGCTCCCACATTACCAATACGTGCACTTTATGAGAGTGGAATGCGGTACAAACTGTATACTGCAGTACCTGAGAAGAAAAATCTGCTCACTGATTTAGGTATTCCTGTAAGCGGAACCCTTGAAGATCTGGTGCAGGAAGTCGACATCATACTTGATGCTACCAGTGCCGGAATTGGAGCTAAGAATAAAGAGCTATACCAAAAATATAATACCAAAGCTATATTTCAGGGCGGTGAGAAAAATGATGTAGCAGATGTTTTTTTCCATGGATATGCAAACTATGAAAAAGGTGTTGGAGCTGACTACTTAAAACTTACCAGCTGTAATACAACCGGATTGATTCGTGCAATTGATGCAATTGACCGTGCAGTTGGTGTGGTGAAGACAGCAATTACGATCATTAGACGTGTTGCAGATCCCGGCGATTATCATCGTGGACTTACTAATGCCCTACAGGTTGATAAGGCTCCCAGCCATCAGTGTCTTGATTTAATGACAATAATGCCGCATGTGGATGCAACCGGTATACTGATTCATACACCGGTAACCCATGGACATATTATTACTCCGGTTGTTAGTACCAAGAGTAAAATAAACAAAGAAGAATTGTTGGCAATTTTTAATGCACACCCCAGGATCAAAGTGGTACGGATTGAAGATGGGTTTCTTGGTAATGCTTCTTTATTTAAGTATGCCAGAGATCTTGGGAATAAACGCGGTGACATGTATGAAGTTGCTGTTTGGGAAGAGTCTATTGTCAATAGTGGAGATGACATCATGTTTGCTATGAATATCCCGCAGGAGTCTGTCGTTATTCCTGAGACTATGGACGGCATACGTGCAGCAATGAAGATGCAGTTGACACGTGATGAAGGAACAGCCGAAACAAATAAATATCTTTGGATGAAATAGATGGAAAAGCGAACTGAACATATACCTGAGGAAGTTTCAGGCTCCCCGGGATTTCTCCCGATGGAGAGCTTCGAGGTGAAGGGGAAACGAGTCTTGCTGCGGCTGGATGTCAACTCCCCGATCGACCCGGAGACCAAACGGATCGTAAATGAGAACCGGATGGATAAAAGCCTGCCGACCCTGAAGTGGCTGCTCAATCAGGGTGCGAAAGTGGCCGTAATCGCCCATCAGGGCGATACGCTGGATTACCAGAATCTGATTCCTTTAAGTGAACATGCAGAAAAGCTGAGTGCAAAACTGGGACGGGAAGTTGCCTACATCGATGATGTCTGCGGCCCTGCTGCCCGGGAAGCTGTTGCAGGTTTGTCCGATGGACAGTGTATTATCCTTGGTAATCTACGGTATTTGTGTGAAGAGATATCCACCTTTGAGGATGCAGTGAAACTGCGCCCCGAAGAGATGCTGAACACCTGGTTAGTGCGTTCTCTTGCACCCCTATTCGATCTCTACATAAATGATGCCTTTGCTGCAGCTCATCGGAATGCACCGAGTATGGTAGCTTTTCAGGAACTGCTTCCCAGTGCAGCCGGACCGCTGCTCTATAAGGAAGTAAGTGCGCTTACAAAGGTGATGAAATCACCTGAGCATCCAGCCGTTTTTGTTCTAGGCGGGGCCAAAATATCCGACGCCTTTGGGATGATGGAACAGGTTCTGGCCAACGGGACAGCCGATACGATTCTGACAATCGGGGTAACCGGAGAAATATTCCTGATAGCCGCAGGGTATGACTTAGGCTCTGCAGTACAGAAATTCATAGAAGACCGGCACCTGGGAGTTTTTATTACCGAGGCAAAGAAGTACCTGAAATCCTATCCGGGACATATTGTACTGCCCGAAGATCTGGCCTATGGGGACGGAGGTTTGCGTAAAGAAATTCCAGTCTCAGAGCTGCCGGTTGATGAACTGTTTATGGATATAGGGAGTAATACGATACAAAGCTATAAAGAGATTATTGCTAATGCAGGAACCTTGTTTGTGAACGGACCGGCAGGAGTATTTGAAGATGGATTGTTTGCCAAAGGGACGGAAGAGTTGTGGAAAGCGATTGCAGCTTCAAACGGATACTCGGTAGTAGGCGGTGGAGATAGTGTAAGTGCGGCAGCGAGGTTTACCGAGCTTTCAGACTACAGCTATGTCTGTACCGCAGGCGGTGCAATGGTACGGTTTCTTTCGGGGAAAAAGCTTCCGCTGATTGAGGCGATGGAGAAAGCGGGAGGCAAGGGAGCGGAGACGGGAGACGGGAGGATGAAGATAAACCTTCCGTATAAGAGAGATGCTATACAGATAGATATACCGGCAGAACGGTTGGCCGGGGTGCTTGAGCCTAATGAGGTAGTGAGTGCTGAGGATCCGATCGCTGTTGTTCGCAAATCTTTTTCTCACGTTTATGGGACTCAGAGTTTTGCCGAATTTCTGGAAGCACCCGGTGAACTGCTGGTTATCGTAAATGACGGAACAAGGCCGACTCCTACCCGGTTTGTTATCGAGGCCATAGCCGATGAGCTGGAAATTGCCAAAGCAACATTCATGATCGCTACCGGAGTACACCGCGGACCGACAGCAGAAGAGTATGAATTTATCTTTGGCAGCCAATATACTCGATTCGCGGAACGCATTCTGGTGCATGATGCCCGCAAGGATGAGATGGAGTATCTGGGAGTCTCAAAGAACGGCACCGAAATGTATCTGAATAAAAAAGGAGTAGGGTTTGACAAGATCCTGATCATTGGGTCAGTAGAGCCGCACTACTTTGCAGGCTATACCGGAGGCCGGAAAGGATTGCTTCCGGGGATAGCTTCCTATCATACCATTGAACAGAACCACAAACATGCACTTTCTCCGAAGGCCTGTGCCTTGGCGCTGGAAGGCAATCCGGTGCATGAGGATATGATTGATGCGTTGAAAGTGGTGAAGAATAACCTATTCACGATAATGACGGTATTGGACAAACATCAGGAGATCTATGGGGTAACATCCGGGGATATTTATGCAGCCTTTTCCGGAGCAATTGGCAAAGCGAATGAGGTATTTGTGGCACCGATAGCAGAGAAGGTTGATGTAGTAGTAACGTGTGCAAAGTATCCTATGGATGTTGATTTGTATCAGGCACAGAAAGCGATAGAGAATGCGAAGCTGGCACTGAAGCCCGGCGGAATACTGATACTGGTGGCAGCGTGTCGGGACGGGATAGGGGAGAAAGCTTTTAGCGATCTGCTGAGTTCCTGTGAAACTAGTGAAGCGGTTTTGGCAAAGATAGAGCAGGAGTATAAGCTGGGGTATCACAAGGCGGGAAAGATAGCCGAGGTGAACCAGTGGGCGCAGATATGGGCGTATACGGAATTAGCAGATGAGACATTGGAGCAGATATTTCTGCATCCGGTTAACAATTTGCAGGAAGCGATAGATAAGGCCTTACGGGAGAAGGGTGATAGAGCGAAAGTGCTCTTTCTGCCTGACGGCAGTGTCACTGTCCCTCAATTATCATAAAAATAAAATAACAGGAGAAACAGATGAAGAAGAAAGTAGGAGTAATACATACCTTTCTCTATTCAGTAGAAGCACTTAAAGAACTCTTTGAAGAGTTAATTCCCGAAGTGGAAATGATTAATATCATAGATGACTCACTTTTAAAAGAAGTATTGGCAAATGGCGGACCTACCCCGGCAGTAGTACGAAGAATATGCAACTATGCACAGGAACTTGAGAACCTTGGATGTGATATAATTCTTAATCAGTGCTCATCAGTCGGAGAAGCTGCAGATATAGCACAGAAGCTGATATCAATACCCTACATCAAAGTTGATTCACCTATGGCCTGTGAAGCAATACGGCTGGGGAAAAAGATTGGTATGGTCGCAACTGCATATACTACACTGGGACCATCAGTACGTCTTGTAGAGACAACAATCAAAGAGTTGGGTTCTGATGCCGTGGTGAACGAATGTTTTGCTGAGGGTGCATATGATGCACTGCTGAATGAGGGAAACAAAGCAAAGCATGATGAAATATTAATGGCTACCATTGATAAAGCGTGTGCTGAAAACGATGTAGTATGTTTGGCACAGGGTAGTATGATTAGTTTGCTCGAGAAATGTAAAGATAAACCTGTTCCTGTAATACACAGTTTCCGTAGCGGCGTAGCTCAGATTCGTGATATACTAGGGCTCTAATTCAATGTAGGAGTGGTTATCTATGGCAAAGGTTCTGCAGAATAAACGCGCAACATCAAAAGATGTAGCCAGAGAGGCAGGAGTCTCACAATCAACTGTTTCCAGAGTGTTCAACAGCAGCGGTATCAGTGTCTCTGATGCGAAAAAGCAAAGGATATTTGAGACTGCTGAGAGGTTGGGATACAGACCCAGTCAGATAGCCAGATCCCTGAACTCGCAGAGTACTAAAATTATTGGTTTTGTTCTTAGTGAATTTGAGAATGTATTTTATATGAGAGTTCTCTCACTCTTTACAAAAAAGCTGCAGGAGGCCGGATATTCGGTAATGATTTTCAATCTGAATGATGATCATGAAGTAGAGAAAAATCTCAAAACAGCACTTGAATATCAGGTTGCTGGTCTGATAATTACTTCCGCAACCCTTTCCTCACCATTAGTTGAGGGCTGTCTCCGATATAAGACACCGGTCTTTCTTTTTAATCGAATTAGTGATGGACTGAATGTAAATACGGTGTGCTGTGATAATATTGATGGTGGAAAAACTATAGCAAATTATCTGATAGATCGCGGTCATCAAAAATTGGTCTATATTTCTGGTGAAGAAAAATCTTCAACCAACCGTGACAGGAAAAAGGGATTTATTGAGCAGTCGAAAAGCAGGGGGTTGGCAGAAGTTGTTGTTCTCCCCGGGAATTATAAGTATGAAGCAGGATTTGCTGCTGCCGATACATTAACTAAGGAAAAAGTAGAGTTTGATGGTGTTTTTTGCGCTGCCGATGCAATGGCATTGGGTTTTATTGATTATATAAAATATAGAACCGAACTGAGAATACCTGAAGATATCTCTATCATAGGGTTTGATGGAATTCCGCTGCATAACGAGATCCATTACCAGTTAACTACTTTCAAACAACCGATGGAGAGAATGGTTGATAAAACTATAGAAGGACTGCTTGATAAGATTAAAAATTTTAGGACAGATGCAGTGCATTATCTCTTTTTTGGCCAAATCATGGTACGTGGGTCAGTTGCAGATAGAAATAAAGAGTTAAGGTAATCATACTGTACCTATGAGCTGTACCGTGGTTTTACATCCGGATTTTTTCGTTTTGATCCTTCATCAGGTTAATTAATATTACTGGCGGATAAATTTCACTTCCAATGGTCTGTGTTTTTCTCCTGATGAAAGGTACTTAATCTATTGCTGCCAGCCAAATATCTGGTTCTAATGCTTCTAAGCCTGGAATGAGCCGATAATATCCGGAATTTCAGGAACGGATCCACAGATTCGGTTATAATCGCCGCTATTTTTATCAAAGGCATACTGCTTACTCCACTCTTCTGCATGCAGAAGAATTTCTTTTACAGCCCGGCCTATATACCTGATTTCATCGTCTGTCATAGTGGGATGAATGGAAATCCTCACCCAACCAGGTTTTTCAGTTAGATCTCCCCCTGTTATCATGGATTGGATTTTAGAGCTGGAGGTCTTATTGATATGGAACAGGATATGTCCGTATGTACCGGCACAGCTGCACCCGCCCCTGGTTTGGATACCAAATCTATCATTTAACAGTCGTACAATCAGATTGTGATGTACCCCTTTTGTAAAGAATGAGAGTATTCCCAGACGGTTCTTGTTGTGTTTTTCCAGAATGAAAATATCCTCTTCACCCTCAAGTTCACTAAACAGAATTTGCATCAATTCCTTTTCGCGAGCTTTTATATTATCAACCCCCATTGCCTCTTTTACTTTGAGGGTTAAAGCCGTTCTAATAGCCTGCAGGAATCCTGGAGTTCCCCCATCTTCACGAATTTCAATATCATCTATATAGAGATGAGTACCGAAAGGATTTGTCCACTGGACGGTTCCTCCCCCAGGATTATCCGGAACAGTGTTGTGATAGAGATCCCGGTTCATGATAAGTACACCGGAAGATCCAGGGCCTCCCAGAAACTTGTGTGGTGAGAACATCACTGCATCTAGTTGTGCTCCAGCTTCTGTGGGGTGCATATCAATAGACACATAGGGAGCACTTGCTGCAAAATCTACGAAACATCTCCCGCCATATTGGTGGATGATTTTAGCCATTTCATGATAAGGCGACATTATACCGGTAACATTTGAGCCGGCAGAAAAAGCACCGATCAACAGTGGTCTTGTACTGAATTTTTTTGCCATTTTTTCTAATTGGTGTAAATCCGAGAGTCCTGTTTCGCTATCAGGTGGAATTATTCTTATCTCTACATTGCACTCTTCCCAGGTGATCTGATTTGAATGATGTTCCATGTGAGTAATCAGTACAACAGGTTTTTCTTCTTCAGTTATTTTGCTCTTCATGGATTCAGGGACTCTTAATCCCAGGATCCTCTGAAGTTTATTGATAGCAGCTGTCATCCCGTATCCGGCTAGAAACAGACAGTCTTTCTTATTCGCATTGACGTGAGATTTAATTGTTTCACGAGCTGAACGATAGGCCTGGAACATTGTTGTTCCGGTGAGGGTGGTCTCAGTATGTGTGTTTGCGACATAGGGACCTGCGGTTTCAAGCATATGCCTTTCAATAGGTTCGTACAATCGTCCTGAAGCAATCCAGTCAGCATAGAGCAGAGGTTTCTCTTCCTGTATATCAGGTAGATATATCTTGTTATCTATACCTACAATGTTGTTTCTAAATTTTGAAAAGTACTGCTCTAAAGACAAAACAATCTCCTGCTTGAAGGGTATTTATCAAGTGTATCATGAGTTACTGATTTATGGTATATGCCAAGAATATAAATATCTAATCATCTTTTGATCTTGAGTAATTTGGAAAATTGCATGATGATATCTGGACAATACAGATGCAATTGAAGTGAGAAAAACGCTGCACAATAGGGGTTGCAACATGAGAAGAAATGATTTGGAAATTTCAGATAAAAGTATAATTGAGAATATTCTCAACACAAATACTGTCTGTAGAATTGGTTTAATTGATGGAGAGGTTCCCTATATTGTTCCTATGTCTTATGGGTATACACCGGATTATATCTATTTGCATGCGGCACTTGAGGGGAAAAAACTTGATTTACTGGAAAAGAATAATCGGGTTTGCTTTGAGGTTTCTGACTCTATAGAGATGGTTCCGGCAGATGCAGCCTGCGGATTCTCCGTACAGTACCGTTCTGTTATTGGTTTCGGAAAAGCTGAATCAGCTCTATGATACCTGGATTGAGTATTTTACCCTCTGCCCGGTATTATTCGAATAACTGGCAGACAATAAAGGAGAAAAGCGTATGACAGCGCAGCCTATATTCTTGAGGAGATGGGACTTGAGTCAGTCGGGGCACCCGGAACAACTGCTGCTCTGGCACTGTTAAATGATGCGGTTAAGAAGGGCGGGCTTCTTGGGGCGGCGCCTGTGATGCCGGTAAATCGTTGACATTACATAGATTCTGATAAGTGGAAACTTGAAAAATAGATATAAATGTGTTATATTTAACTCGTAAACGTATATAGTGGGGTATTTATGACACAAAAACAAATAAAAGAATCATTGCCTTTAGATACTTCTGATATTATATCCAGGCTTGGCGAAAGGATAAGGATTGCCAGAAAACGGCGAAGATTTTCAAGCGAAGTAATGGCAAAAAGAATGTTCGTTTCAAGAAAAACCCTTTTTCGTTTGGAAAAAGGTGATCCCGGTATCTCTCTTGGAGTCTTTGCATCTGCATTATGGGTTCTGGGACTTGAAAGGGAGTTATTAAAAATCGTAGATCCCGAGAAGGATAAAGTCGGAATTTTCCACGAACGTCAACAACTCTCTAAACGTATCCGTAAGAAATCTACGGATAACAAGTTGGATTTTTAATAATAATGGAATAAAATATGGCAATTAAAGAAATTATTGTTTTTGTTTATCTACCGGGAGAACCGGTTGCTGTTCCAGCGGGTATATTTACTCACGACTCTGATTTAAGAGTGGGGAATTTTGCTTACGGGCACCGTTACCTTGAACGAGACAATGTCATTCCTGTCGATCCTATTTCACTGAAATTGGGAACCCTTCCTGAAGCAGTAACAACAAATGCCGGATTGTATGGGGCTTTTCGTGATGCTTCACCGGATTACTGGGGCAGATTGGTGATTGCAGCTGAACAGAAAACGGTATCTGAGAACATTTCAGAAATTGATTTTCTATTGGGTGCAAATGCAACACGGGTCGGGAATCTTGACTTTAGGGACAATCCTGATTCTCCAGAACCAAAGCTGGAACCTCCTGTGTTTAATCAGCTTTCAAATATAATTCGTGCTGTAGAAAATATCGAAGCTGGAAAAACAGCAGAAGAACATATACTGCATCTACTCCGGCAGGGAAGCAGCATGGGGGGAGCACGTCCAAAATGCACAGTCGAGTGGGATGATTCTCTTTGGATTGCTAAATTCCCGGCAAAAGGAGATACGGTAAACATTCCTGGAATTGAGTATGCTACTATGAAACTTGCTAAACGATGCGGAATTGATGTGCCGAAAGTAAGAGTGAAGTCTATAGCAGGTAAAGATGTATTTCTTATTCAGCGTTTTGACCGGGAAAGAGCTGCGGCTGGATGGCTAAGAAAAGGTTTTATCAGTGCACTTTCTTTAATGCGGCTTGATGAAAAAGAGAGACTTAAATGGAGTTATTTGTCAATTGCAGCTTTTATGCGTCAATATTGTTCCACGCAGGATATTTCCCAACTGTTTCGTAGAATAATTTTCAATATTCTGGTACGGAACACCGATGACCATCCCAGGAATCATGGGTTTCTTGTAACTGAAAATGGATTATCTCTTTCACCCGCATATGATATTGTTCCTGAACTGACACCAATAGGTGTGTGTACTGGTTTTAACCTTGCGATGACCGTTGGTAAAACAGGGCGCGAAGGAACCCTGGAGAATGCCATGAGTTCCTGCGAACAGTTCGGACTTTCAGGACAACGGGCAAAAGAGATTCTCGGGCAAATGATCGAAACTGCACATAACTGGGAAAATTTTTTTGTCGAGTTAGGTGTTATGGAAAGAGAAATTAAACTCCTTGCTCCCAGTTTCGAACGATGTCGTGAAGTAATTAAATAACCGGAGTATGCTCTTGATGCTATTCTATTTTCAGAAGATAAGGAGAGTGTTCTTAAGCTTCTGTAGCCCTGGAAAATCTGAATAGTTGCAAAAAATATTTCCGATATTGAATCCGCAGAATAATTCATCAGGAATATGAGCTCCAAAGCTGCACTTCCTCGCGCCTTCTTGAAAAATCTATTGGAATATAATCAGGAATTTGTGGTATACTAACGCTCATGAATTCACAGATAACTATTACCATAGATAATAAACATATTACTATTCCTGAGGGAACCACGATACTGAACGCAGCTAAACAGTTGGATATTGATATACCGCATCTCTGTAAAGATGATCGACTGACTTACACAGGAGCCTGTAGGCTCTGCTTAGTGGAGATAGAGGGGCAGCCAAAGCTGCAGACCTCCTGTTCACGCCTTGCCGAAGAAGGCATGGTGATCCAGACAGAGACAAAAGAGATTAAAAAGTTACGAAAGATTGTTCTTGAACTCTTTATTGCAGAGCATCGCCTCTCCTGTACAACCTGTGACAAGGATGGTGATTGCCTGCTGCAGGACTACGCATACCGATATCATATCAATGAGTATAAATTTCCTCATCTGGAACAAAAAATAACCAGCATGAATTATACAGATAGAGAGAAAGCTTTTGTCTATGATCCTTCAAAATGCATTCGCTGCGGGCGTTGCATTAAAATTTGTCGTGAAGTTCAGGGAGTTGAGGCGATTGCTTTCCAGAAACGTTCTCATGAAGTGATGGTTACCACAGGGTTTGATGTTCCTTTGAAAAATACCGTTTGTGAAACCTGCGGGCAGTGTGTGGGAACATGCCCAACTGGTGCCCTCTACGCCAAGGCGGCTAAAGGAAAAGGACAGGCGAAAAACCTGAAAAAAACCCGGACAACCTGTACCTATTGCGGGGTAGGGTGCCAGCTTGATCTGAATGTGAGCAGGCAGACCGGAAAAATCGTTATGGTTACTACCGAAATCGGATCAATCCCCAATGATGGAAATACCTGTGTGAAAGGCCGCTTCGGCATGGATTTTATTCATTCAGAAAAACGGCTTACGAAGCCGCTTATCAGGGAGAATGGAGAGTTTAGGGAAGCTGAGTGGGAGGAAGCACTGAATCTTGTTGCTGATAAATTCAATACCATTAAAGAGCAATTTGGTTCCGACTCACTTGCCGGCCTTAGTTCAGCAAGAACTACCAATGAAGAAAATTATGTCATGCAGAAATTTATCCGTGCTGCTGTAGGTACAAACAATATAGATCACTGTGCACGTCTTTGCCATGCATCTACGGTTGCCGGACTTGCCAAGGCTTTCGGCAGCGGTGCTATGACAAATAGTATAGAGGAGATCAAACGAGCCTCTCTGATTTTTGTTATAGGATCGAATACCACGGAATGCCATCCTGTAATCGGCATAACTATTCGGCAGGCAGTTGCCTCGGGGAAAACAACACTGATCGTAGCAGATCCCCGTAAAATATCTCTTACAGAAGATGCTTCTCTGCACCTTCAGCACAAACCGGGTACAGATGCAGCTTTAATTAATGCCATGATGCACGTGATCCTCTCTGAGGGTCTTGAAGATAGAGAGTTTATTGAGAGCCGGACTGAAGGGTTTTCAGAGATTACAGAGTCATTAAAACGCCATCCTCCTGAATTTGCAGAAAAAGTTTGCGGAATTCCTGCGGATGATATCCGGAAAGCCGCACGGCTTTTTGCTAAAGCAGAAACAGCCTCAATTATCTACTCAATGGGAATCACTCAGCATACAACAGGAACTGATAATGTTCTTGCGCTGGCAAATCTTGCCATGATGACTGGGAATATCGGGAAAGAGTGTGCAGGAGTAAATCCATTGCGAGGACAGAATAATGTGCAGGGTGCCTGTGATATGGGTGCTTTGCCTGATGTTTACAGTGGGTATCAGAAAGTTGCTAATACTGCAGCAACTAAGAAATTTGAGAAAGCCTGGAATGTGAGCTTAAGTAATACACCGGGTTTGACCGTAATCGAAATAATGAACAACGCAGGTGAAGGCTCAGTGAAAGGACTCTATATTGTGGGTGAAAACCCTATGTTGAGTGATCCTGATATTGCCCATGTGGAAGAGGGCTTGAAAAACCTCGACTTTCTGGTGGTACAGGACATATTTCTTACAGAAACAGCACTTTTAGCCGATGTGGTTCTTCCTGCAGCAAGTTTTGCTGAGAAGGAAGGAACCTTTACCAATACCGAGAGACGTGTTCAGCGTGTCCGGAAAGCTGTTGAATCCCCGGGAGAAGCACGTGAGGATTGGGATATCATCTGTGATCTGTCGCGGAGAATGGGATATCCTATGTCATATAACTCAGCAAGTGAAATTCAGGATGAAATAGTACGAATTACTCCTATCTATGGGGGGATTGACTACGATAGAATTGAAGAGGTTGGAATCCAGTGGCCCTGTCCTGACCGTAACCATCCTGGAACAAAATTTCTCCATAAAGGAGAGTTCTCCCGTGGTAAAGGGAAATTCCATGCTGTTTCCTATCTTCCTCCAACGGAGATGCCTGATAATGATTACCCCTTTATTCTGACAACTGGCAGAATGCTTCAGCACTGGCATACCGGTACCATGACAAGAAAGAGTGTTGTTCTGCATGATTTGGTGCCTCATGGAGCTCTTGAGCTGCATCCTGATGATGCCGAACTCTATGGAATAACGAAAGGTGATACTCTATCGGTAAGTTCGCGCCGAGGAAACATAACTGTTCCTGCAAATATTACGGATAAGGTGCGCCAGGGGACTGTCTTTATGGCTTTTCACTTTCATGAACATCCAGCAAATGCGCTTACTATTGCAGCCCTGGATCCCATAGCAAAAATCCCGGAATTTAAGGCCTGCGCGGTAAAGGTAGAAAAAGCATAGCCAATGAAAACTATCTGTGTTACCGCAGCAGCAAGCAAGCTGGGAAAAACCACCCTGATTCAGAAACTCATTCCGGTTCTTAAGGATTGGGCGGTCTGCAAAGTAACTGCCTGTGTCCGCCATGTTGAAAATAATTGCCCCCGTGGTCATGAGGATAGTTGTGGAATCTGCAACAGCCTGGAACTTCCGTATGTGCTCATCGATGAGGCTGAAGTAATTACTGCTCCGGGAACAGATACCGGGAAATATACAGCAGCAGGTGCATCAAAGGTAATCTGGGTTCAAGTTCGGCCGGAATTTCTTGCAGAGGCTTTGCAGGAAGTTCTGAATCTGCTTTCAGATAGCCCTGGTATTATATTTGAGGGAAATCATGTATTAAAATATATTGTTCCTGATTTCTCGATTATGATGACGGCTAAAAATGGGAAGTATAAACAATCTGCCTTGGATGTACGGGATTTGGTGGATCTTTTTATAGAAGACTGGAATTTTGAGAAGGCAGTGGATGAAGTTCGAAAAAGATTCTGAATTCAGCTCTTCTTTGGCAGAGCTGCAGGTATCGACGATACCAGTATCGGCTATCATTCTCGCAGGTGGTTCAGGCTCTCGTATGGGTGGAATCTCCAAATCAAATCTTACGCTGGGAAACGAAACCTTTATCAACAGAAATATTCGCAGTATGGAAAAAATAGTTTGTGAAATTGTGATCTCTGTTGTGGGATCGAACCTACCGGATCTAACGGATTATACAGGCAGGAATATTCCGGTTCATGTGGTGGTTGATGAATCCAAAGGGCATGGCCCACTCATGGGAATTCTTTCAGCACTGAAAGCAAGCAAGTTTGAGATTAATTTTATAACAACTGTTGATTCCCCTTTTGTGAGTATTTCATTTGCAAAATACCTTATTCAGGGATTAGGAAAAAAGGATGCCCATGTGCCTATCTGGAATGGGTATCCAGAGCCTTTGTTTGCGGTATATCGAAAAAGCTGTATCCCATTCATTCAGGAGAGCCTTCAGGAAAACAAGCGAAAAATAGTCTCATTTTATGATAAAATAGCTGTTAAGTATGCTGATTCTGAAGTAGTTAAAAAATATGATGAAAAAGGATTATCATTTATAAATATTAATACACAAGAAGAGTATCGGAAATTGATTCATTTCACTGATCTTTAAAGAGTTCGTATGAGAGGGATTCATTTGCAACTCTTAGACGTCGGCTTATCTCCCTGGCTAAATTCATGATGATCATAGTATGGGTCTTGAGATTCCATTTTGACAGATTGTAGAGATCGTTGTTGGTGAAGGTGTAAACAACTGTCTCTGTATCAGCACGGACAGATGCTGCACACGGCCGGATATCAATGAGCTCCATCTCCCCGAATGTATCACCGCTGGTGAATTGACTCAGTACTACGATATCATCGATGTGCTCGTTTTCTACTTTTTGGGATTGATCATGGTTTTTGATGATTGAGACATTTCCTGAAATAATGAAGAAGATCCTGTTATTCGGTTCGCTTTCGTGCAGGATGATCTCGCCTGCTTTATAGCGCTCCTCTTTGAAATAAGTTTTTATCTTTTCAAGTTCATTTTCTGTCAAACCGCCGAATAAACTATGACTGTATAAAAACTTATTATCTATTTTGCATGAATCCATATATCCATGATAGTCAGTATGTCTTCAGATTACAAGTTTGAATATTTCATAATCTGTGAAATAGTCAAGGATATTGCTATACTGCTAATATAAATGACCTATTGAAGGAAGAGGTGTAAATGGGAGACCAAAGAGGATATTGGGATAAAGTTGCACATGAAAAGAGTTTCACTCTGCCATTTGATCATCGTAATTTTAGAATTCTTCCATCTATTAACATTAAACCGACAAACAGCAGAACAGCACCGGCAATGGTGTTAATGGTAAGAATTTCCCCCAATATTATGATACCGAGAAGGGAAGCGGTTACCGGAACAAGAAATGTTACCAGCAGTACATTTGTAGGACCTGCAGTAGCAAGTACCCTATAGTAGATAAGATATGCTGTGCCGGTACAAACTACTCCCAGCATTACTGCAGCTCCAATTGCCATAAAACTGATACCGGGAATCAATGTCCATGGTTGTTCTATAATAAGTGCAGTAGGGATAGCAACAACAGAGCCGCAGGTCAGCATGGCAGAAGCAGCTGTCAGCGGGCTGAACTTCTTAAATCTTCTCCCAAAAATTGCCGAAAGAGCATAGGAGCTTGATGCCCCCAAAACCGCAAATTGACCCCCGATATGCCCATCCATATGAAGTATAGCTCCCAGGCCAATAAGTACTGCAACTCCAAACCATCCGGTTATTACACCAATAATACGATTTGGGGTGAGCTGATCATCTTTTGTTAAAATCGAGACAAGAATTACGCTGAATATTGGAGTAGTGGCATTTAGCAGCGAGCCCAGACTGCTGTCTATATACTGCAGTCCCCAGATGATAAGGCTGAAAGGAATAACATTGCTTAACAATCCCATTATGAGAAATTCTCCCCAATTTTTCCATGTGTTTGGAAGGTTTTCTCTTCTAACTGCCGATACAATCAGGAGGAAAACCGCTGCTATAGAGATTCTTGCAGCCATTATTGTCAATGGTGGTATTTCAGCTACAGCAAACTTCATAAAGAAAAAGGAGCTTCCCCAAAAGACAGACAATAAGCCTATAAGTGCCCACTCTCTAATAGTCATTTGTTTATTAGCAGAACGCTCTCTTTTTATATTTAGAGCTGGAGTAGTTGTCTTACTCATAATACGGCACCTTCTAAAGAGCTAAACTCTTTCATTATCTTAAGATTATCATACTATATAGAGTTTATTATCAACCGGCTTTGTGAGAAAAGTTAGTAATAATCCTCATCATCTCTTGCCATGGTAGAACTTCATGATGATGAAGTTGCACAGTTGTCTGACTCTGTAACCGATATGCTGAACTCGAACCCACAACACATGCATTTGCAGAGTATAGCACGGTACGGGAAGATGTAGCAAATAATTACCCTATCCCTTCGGGGAATTTTGTTGAAAATGCTTGCGGGTGGTACTATCCATGCCAATATTGCACGTCAGTTACTTGAATTGATTTTGGATCAGGATGAAGATCCTGAAATATTACTGGAAAGAGAGGGCCTGACCGGATCAAATGATAATGCAGAACTTGCAGCTATTCGAGGCCGCTTTGCAAAGAAGTTTGGTTTAATTAAGAAAGATGCTTTTGCCTGGGTAGTAGATTTTCCCCTATTTGAAGCGGATGATGAAGATGAAGAAGAGGATGACGATTAGACGATTAGATCTAAAAAAGATTGACCCTTGAATTAAGGACGTGTTATTCTCTGCTTATGAGTATAGTTAAACCGAGTAAACTTGGAGTTATATCAGGACCTGGAACTGAGGCCTTTTCTTCGAAGGTACTTAAGCATCTCAGGAAGCTGTATACAATACGTTACAAAAAATTATCATCAGCTCTGGCAAAACGTCATGAGATGGGTGAAACAGAGATATTGAAATTTGTAACCTTGATTGAGGACCTGAACAACAAACGGATTCCACATAATAAACCTGCAAGCACCTATCAGGCTCTAAATCTGGAAATACCGGTTAGATATACTAAATTTGCTAATGGTGAAGTTAAGGCAGAAATTCTGCAGTCAGTCAGGAGTCTTCGGGTCTTCATTATTTATGATTTATCTATTCAGTATCCTGTACATATTTTTGGGCCGGATGAACCGGAAATTCTTAGTATAAACGATCATCTTATGTTTCTTTACAATACTATTAATGCCGTGAATGTGGCAGGTGCAGAGAGTGTTCAGTTAGTTCTTCCTACATACCCCTATTCCCGTCAACATAAAAAAAGTGGCCGTGAGGCTCTTACCGCCAGTTGGTTTGGCCATATCTGTGAGTTCATGGGTGTAGATCGAATAATTACTCTCGATATCCACTCAAGAGAGATTGAGAACAGTTTTCATACACTGCGCCTGGAGAATCTGCATGCGAGTTACCAAATTCTTCTTCAGTTAAAAAAACTGGTGAAGTTTGATGACCCTGATCTTGCCGTGGTAAGCCCCGATACCGGTGCAATTCTGAGAAATAAGTTTTATGCTGAAAGTCTGCAAAAACCTCTCGCTTTACTCTATAAAGAGAGGGATTATTCCAAAATCAGCCGGAATGCGAACAACACAAACATCAAAGTGGTGAAATTACTTGGTGAAGTGGAAGGGAAAACAGTCTTCATGGCTGATGATATGATTGGTACCGGTGGGACTCTTTTAACTGCTATGCGTGAAATTCGTAAATGCGGGGCAAAAAAAATCATCTGTGCAATTAGTCTGCCGTTTTTTAACAAAAACTCGATAGAGGTTTTTGACGAAGCATATAAGAGTGGACTTTTTTACCGTATTATTGGTACCAATGCGGTGTATCATGATCAGACTCTACTTAGTAAAGAGTGGTACATACATACCGATGTTTCGGATCTCTTTGCACGTATTATATCCAGGCTGCACCATGGCAGATCCTTGAGTCCTCTTCTTGATAATAGAAAATTTATTCAGAATCTGATTAATGTTAATAATGAAAAGAAGGGCACGTAGTAGAACTGAATTTACAATCTAGTACTAGTGTTTTTTGCACTCTTTTTTACCTCTTCATATTCAAAATTAATAAGAAAAGTTTTATCGTTTAACAGGAATTTGACTTTTACTCTGCGTTTTCGCCTGTCCACTTTTATAATTTTCCCTTCACAGTCTTTCAGAGGTCCTGACAGGGGTATGACTTTATTGTTTTTATCAAAGGATACAACTGATCTTTTGGTTGTTTCACCAGTAGCAGTAAGTTGTATCAGCAGCTCTCTATCATTGTTTGAAAGTGGAATCAGTTCTCCTTTATCATTTCTCATATATCTCATAAAACCCGGAATTGATCTAAGCAGGGTTCTGTCTTCCGGTTCAATACAATCACTAACCAGGAATATATAACCGGGGAAAATTGGTTTTATCACTTGCTGTTCTTTGCCCTTTTTTCGAATGGTTAATTGGCGTTTTGGTACTACAAGCTGAAATCCCGGTTTGCTGCCTGCCAGGTTTTTTACATGAATGATATAGGTCTCTTCTTTTCCGGTAGCTACCTGAATCAGATAGATTGCACTATTAGAAATATTATTCATACTACTCCACTGGTAAAACAGAGATGTTTAGGAAAGTTGTTTTTCCATCCACTGAATATCACGGTATTTTCCGAACTTAAAACCAGATTCAGTAAACAGACCCACTTTTTTAAATTGGAATTTGTTATGCAGAGAAACAGATACAGGATTAGGTATGGTTATGCATGCATATACTCTGTGGATGTCGGTCTCTTCCAGGAGTGAGAAAAGTTTTGCATAAAGATTGAATCCTGCTCCGCGGCCGGTATAATCCGGATGCATATAAATACTGGATTCAACTGAGGTTGCATATGCAGCTTTTTCTCTAAAGATGCTGGTACATGCATAACCGATTACCGTATTGTCCAGCATAGCCGTAATCAGTTTATATCTGCTTTCAGGAGTGTGATAATTAAACCACTCCTGACGATTCTCAATAGTTACCGGTTCAAGGTCGAACGTGGCAGTAGTATGCCTGATGTAGTGATTATAAATTGAGGTAATATCCGGAATGTCAACGTGTTCGGCATATCTATAGTGTATTGAATTTTCCATGGATGGTATTGTACGAGAAAATTCAATATATGCCTAGGAGCCTGTCGGGATTAATTCCACTCATTGTGACAATCAAATTTGTATAGAATTGATAGTGAAAATACAGTATAGTAAAATGAGGCTGGAATTAGTACTACATATATTGTTTTTTGATCATCTATTTGTGGAGGGACAAAATTGAGTCAGACTAGCAGGGATCAGTTAAATCTGGAAGAGTCCCAAGATCTCTATTTTTCTCTTCAGAAATATCCATGGGTTTACCCGATAATAATGATGATTCTGTCATTTTTAGATTCTGGCTTACTGCTTCTCTATTATAAATGGCAATATCTGGAAGGAAGAGCAGTTCTGCCGCAGCTTCTGGCTTTACATGTTGTAGTATTTATCATTGTTGTTATAATTCGGCGAAGCTCATCACCACAGACAAGGGAAATATCACCCCTTATGTTTCTCATTCTTCCCGGTGTAGGGAGCTTATTGTTCAGCCTTTCCTATCTGGTTCTCTATTTTGTAGGATCCAAGTTTGTGAAAAAAGAGCTGAGACACTCCTATATGGATGAGGATGTAAAATATAATAAAGATGTATCAATTGATTTTAAACAAATCGGACGATTGATGGATATGGCGGGAGTTTTCTCATACTCTGACTCCTCCCACAAAAAAGATATGATTGTTGACCTGTTATCCGGAGATATTTCTGCAAACTCAAAACTGCTGAAACAGGGTTTAGGAGACAAAGATCCTGAAGTGGTGCATTATACTGCATCAACGCTTAATTATATGGAAGAAAAGTATGAAAAAGCCATTCAGACAGCAAGAGCTGCCTGTGTGGAGAAACTTACACGAAAAAAACTAATGAATGTAGCCGTATTATATGAAGATTATATGAATTCAGGACTGCTTGAAGACGATATACTTCCAATTTATCGAAATAGTTATTTGCAGGTTCTTGAGCTGGTATTAAAGGAGTTCGGCAGGGATGAAGAGATCCTGGAATTGCTGATTCAGGGCTATCTGATCAATGATCAACCCCATGATGCTGAAATTATTTTGCTGGAAGCTGTTTCTATTTTTCCTCAAAGTCTTATTATTAGATTTGCACAAATGAAGTTCTACTACAGTTTGAATAAGCTGAAAGATCTTGTGAGTATAGCCCAGATCATTCTTGATATGCCCCTTGAATTAACTAAAGAGCAGAAGGGGATGATTGACTTTTGGCTTCAGGAGGATCATCCGGCATGAGTAGAAGAAGCAAAGCCCTATTCAGAGGAAAGTTGGATCCGAAAAAAACCCGGCAGTGGGGTAAACCTGGAATTGATCTTGAGCCCGATGGGAAAACAATTTGCTTAATTCTTGAAGGAGCATACCCTTATGTTGCAGGAGGTGTTTCATCATGGATTCAGCAAATGGTTACAAGGATGAAAGATTATCGTTTTAAAATACTTACTATAATGGCATCTGATGAAAAAGATATGGAGCTTAAGTATACATTTCCGGATAATATAATAGAGTTCAGAACAATTTTCCTCTATGAATATCTCAATGTTAGGCAGGAGCGCTTTCGGAAAAAACTTCTACTTACCACAGAAGAGAGAGAGCAGCTTCGAAAATTCATTCTATTTGACAGAAGTGTTGACTGGGATATGATTACAGATATTATTTGCCGGGAGGATAAAATAGGAAATACTATTGATTTTCTTATGAGCTATGATTTTTTTGATGAACTCATTGTTCTCTATCATACAAAATATGAGGGTGAAGGATTTAATATTTTCTTTTGGACATTCCGTTCAATGTTGGCAACCTTGATCTGTGTTATGCAGCAGCCGATGCCCAATGCAGATCTGTATCATGCTATATCTACGGGATATGCAGGTCTTATGGGATTGATTGCAAAAAACTCCTATAAAAAGCCCTTTCTCCTTACTGAACATGGGATTTATGCCAGAGAGCGGGAGGAAGAACTGCTAAAGGCAGATTGGGTTAAAGGAGTATACAAATATCTTTGGATAGACTATTTCTACTTTTTGTCGGTTGGTGCATATAAGACCGCAAACAAGACCATAGCACTATTTCGTCTCAACAGAGAAATTCAGGTCTCTTTGGGAGTAACCCCGAGGAATGCTCTGGTAATACCAAATGGGGTAGATGACAGCACTTTTCCGAAGGAGAAAGAGGATCATCCTGAGATTAATGTAGCGGCAATTCTCCGGGTTGTACCCATTAAGGATGTAAAAACACTTATACGTGCTTTTAATTTCGTAGTAAGGGCATATCCGGAGGCGCGGCTGCTGTTAATCGGACCCGCAGAAGAGGATGAAGAGTATGCAAAGGAGTGCATAAATTTAATTGATGATCTGGGATTGAAAGAGGTCATTATATTTACCGGACAAGTAAATATAAAGGAGTATATGCCTAAAATTGATATGATAGTTCTGACTTCCATATCAGAAGCACAGCCCCTTGTCATTTTGGAAGCTTATGCCTGTGCTACAGCAGTTGTTGCAACGGATGTTGGTTCATGCCGGGAGCTTGTTGAAGGTGATGGTGATGAGTTTGGTTTTGGTGGAATTATCACAAAACCGGTATCCCCTAAAGAGACAGCTGAGGCGATAATGAAATTGTGTGCAGATCCTGAATTGAGAAAAGAGTATGGAAACAACGGATTGGCAAGAATTAGGAAATTGTACAATAGTAAGAATGTCTTTAGAACTTATGCACGAACGTATGAACAAATATTAGAGGATGCGACACTTTAGATGGCTGGAATTGGATTTTCACTTAGAAAAATGATGAAAGAAGGGGATAATTACGGCACGCAGGTTCGTGCCTGGTTTCATACCTCTATTGTCGCTGCCGGTCCCTGGATTATAAGTATTGTAACGATAAATTTGCTTATGATTTTCTCACGCAAGTGGGATGTTCCCTATGCTGAACGGGAACTTATTATAGCAGCAGTTGTCTATTCAACGCTTTTCTCGCAGATTCTCACAGCACCATTTCAGATGCTGATTACCCGATATATCGCAGATAGAATTTACACCAGTGAATATGAGTATATTAAACCATCATTCTGGGGACTCACTCTAATAATGCTTGTGCTAAGCTTTGGTTTGGCTATTTTTTTTTATCGTGGCAGCGGGCTTCCTAATGAATTTATCTATGTTGCTGCTGCTTTATTTATCTTATTGTCAATTCTCTGGATACTTAATGTCTATTTATCCACTATGAAAAATTTCAAGCTTATCACTTTTTCCAACTTGTTAGGGGCAATAATTACTTTTGCTGTAATTCTATTTTTAACTAATAATCCAATTAAATTTCCAGAGATGCAGGGGGCTACAAATTTGCTCCTGTCCTATTTAATAGGTATGTTTGTAACACTGTTATTCTTATTAGTTGTTCTGATGTCTGAATTGGGGGAAGACAATGGAAAGGTTTTTCACTTTATCCGTTATTTCCATGCAGTGCCCAGTCTTTGGCCTATCGGTTTACTTTATACCGCTTCATTATGGGTTGATAATATAATTATGTGGTTTTCTCCCATAAGTTTGAATCTGTATGGTGTCTACCGGTATGCACCATTTTATGATGTAGCTTCATTCTATGCCTATCTTTCCATATTACCCTCTATAATGATGTTTATGGTTTTAATAGAGACCGACTTTTATGTGAAATGCCGTGAATTTTATCTTGCAGTAATAGAGAACGGCCCGCTAAAAGAGCTTGAATCATTTGCTAAAAGAATGCGTGAATCTTTATTTCAGAATGTCTTAACAACCGTTGAACTGCAGTTATTTATTACTCTACTGATAATAGCACTCTCTTCAACACTTTTTCCATTGCTTAATGTTCCTGATGCTACCAGGAGAATCTTTGTCATTTACTCTTTGGGGGCAATGTGTAACTCATTTATTCTCATTTTTTTGCAAGTACTTCTCTACATAGGTGAACGTAACAGAGCTATGTTTCTTATGGGACTATTCTTTTTCTCTAATTTTGTTTTTACACTGATAAGTATGAATATGGGGGAGAACTTCTATGGAGCTGGTTTTTTTGTTTCTTCCTTCCTAACCATGATTGCAGGGGCTTTTGTCTCCTATAACAGCTATCATCGGGTTATTCAGCATACCTTTATGACACAGCCTGTATTTACCCGGGAGAGAGAAAAAGTATTTGAAAGATTAGAGAAGTGGGTTGATGATCGAATGGTTGCAAAGGATTCATTTGAACTAAAGTTTCTCAGGCAGAAAGACAAGCAGAAAACAGCAGCTGCTGCCACTGTGAAACAGAATTCTTATTCAGGGAGCAAGCGTGCCTCTGCTCACTCTGGTCAACAGGCTGCTGGTTATGGTTCTGGTATGACTAAAACTGAAAGTAATTGGGAGACTCCCTATCGTAAGCCTTTTGGTAGTGATAAGAGTCCTGTGATGGCAACACGATCTCAACGATATGTACATAAATATTATAAGTTTGGGAAAAAGAGTTAATTTCAAAAATCCAAGAAATTAAATCTGTGATTTAATTCGATTTTTGAAATTAACTAAAAAATTCACATCCATCAAAAACTTCTGACGTTAATTATTAATCATGGACTTTAATTGTTACATCTGGTTTGGTTATTTCGAGAATATACAAAAAATCCCGTTTTAAAGGCTTTAAAATTCCTCCCTTGATACTCGCTATTGGTGACTCACAGCGGAAATAGAATTTTTGCGGCAGTAGAACATTTTCCAATCGGATAGATATAGTGTTCTCATCACGGATTGTATAGAAACGCATATCCTCATTTTGAATATACTCATTGTAAGCTTCGATATTTGTTTTTGGTTCCAGAAAAGGATAGTTCTGAGACAGTGCCTGAAATGTATCTTCAAACTCTCTAAACAGCGGCCCCCATCGCAGATCCTCAGATCTTTCCGGATCCAGTATCTCTATGGAATTGATTGAATGGTTTACCATACCAAATTCAGCCACTCCATTTACCATCGCCCAAAGTATATCAGGTGTAATCTCATAACCCTGACTGAATTTTGGGATATCATAGACTCCGGTTATATCCGGGTCAGGACCAAATTCCTGAATAAATACGCCATCATCCTGATCAGGATTAGTATAGACTCCCGAAAATACCTTTAATTTGGGAAAAGTATTGAGAACAGCCTCTTTTGTATATTTTCCAATAAGATTGGATGGAGAAGAATATGTGTAATACTCAATTTCTCCAAAAATAGAATCCAGAGTATCTCTGAGCTTATCAAGGCTGGCTGTCATGTCTGATTCATCTTTCCATAATGATGGATATAAACTTAGTGACGGATTATTGGTAATTTCACCAGGTGTTAGTAAGGGTGTATGGCTGTAACCCAGTATTCCCAGCTCTCCATCTGATGAGCTGAGCATTGCACCGAATTGACTGATGGTGTCCAGGTTGGTTTTTGGTTCGTCCGGCAGGGGATTTCCTGTATTTGTAGTATAGGAACCAATTGTCATTCCGGTAAAAGCCAAATTGTATCTGTTTTTTAAGGTTAAAAGATCTGTCCACCAGATTTCACGATAAAACTTACCATTATCCCGCAGGTAATCATTATAAATATGATCTGTTATGCCCATAGGAATAGGAGCTGGGAGATCCTCAATATTAAAAATTTTATCTGCATGTATATATGAGAGACTATAATCATTATTCAGATGTAAAAGTTGAAGGAGCAGTCCGCGATTTATCTTGTCCAGAAAGAGTGTACTGTTTGTATAGAGTACCGATCCTTCTCCCCAGGAATTAAGCCAGATAAGGGGAATGCCTTCAGATGATACAGCAATTGGGGTTACTGAATCACTGAGGGTGATATTCAGACTGGAAGAAGTAATAAAATCTGAATCGATAGTCATTTCATCCATCATAGGGAAAAAAGGTGCTGAAAATGTTATTCCAATGGGATTTTTTGATAGGGTTCCCTCAATTTTCTGTATGCCGGCAATTTCTGCAAGAGCCGGGTGAGTGGTGCTGACCAGTATGGATATGTCTGCACCGAGAGAGATAATATTTACCATATAATCAATATCTTTCTGTGTGAGGATGTCTATATCATCTACAGCAATAATGATCGTATCCCCGATCTCTATCTCACTGATTGTTTGTGAGCTCTCTTCTGAATTAATATCAGCAAGTAGGTATGGTATATGAGTATTTCGGAAAATTTGTTTGAGATGTTCTGTGACAATAATTGATTCATCGTTGATTGATGAATACAGGATTACATACTGATCAAAATTTATAGGTATGTTTTCCGAGGTGAAGACACTTTCTTCTTCTACCTGCTCAACAATCCTGGTAGAGTTTGACCGGAATATTGAGGTGAAGTTTACTATTTTGAATACCTGCAGAATAATTCCGGTTGCCAGGATGATCAGGACAACTATCAAAAACCTGAATTTTATCATTCGATCTCCTCAACAGAATCCTTTAAGGAAGATCTTATTCTATTTGAAACTAAATCGTAATTCCCCTTACCTGTTGCTGGCAGCAGTATTTCAAGTATATTATGAATCTCATCATAACAAACAAAATCTACGCTTCTTAGAACTTTTCTCATGGAAAATATAACCGTCTCTATATCTGTGGTTAATACATTATATTTACCATAGCAATATGGCAGCCCATATTTAGTGAGTCGAATCTCCTCTTCTTCCAACTGCATATCAAACTGATTCTTTTTTAACAAATTGGACCAGCTTACACCGGTTACGTTATACTTTCTGTCAATATCAATCGCCTGAGAAAGAGCTTTATTGATCCATTCAGTTATAACACAGAAAACACTAAAACTGTATTCAGTAATATGCTCAAATTCTATTGCATCAATATTAATAAGACCAATTACTGTACCCTCATTAATAATTGGAGCACTAAACAGCGGGAAATCCTCGTTCTCCTCTTTTGTCCACCTGACAGGCTTCCTGGATTCCACCAGTTCCATATATTTAGGTTCATCTACAAATCTGATAGAACTTCTTTTTTTGCCATATTCACCATAAATAAGCTTCAGGCGTAAATACCCGCCGCTTTCAAGAGTATATATTGCTATAGTAGTAGCCTTAATAAATTTATGCAGAACTCCAATTGCCTCTGTGTATACTTTTTCCGGATTTGTTGTCTGAAGTGATGCAGCAATTTCATAGAGAGAGAAGATACTGTATTCTGACCCTACTATCTGTTCTTTTAGTTCATTGTACATGAGAATTGTTTTGCGGTAATCTTCCTCAAGTTTAGTATACTCTTCCAGAATTTCGCTATTTGCAGTCTTCATAGTTCTTACATTTCTGGAGTAGGTATCCCTGACGCGTCCGGTTGTATACCCTGCAATGAAAAACATAATAGGAAATTTATAGTAATCAAAGACCTTGAAAAAGAGCACTAAGTCCAGACCTTTATAGAGATAAGCTACTATATAAACAGTTGAGGCAATTAATGCAGCAAACAGGCCGGACAGATAACCATGACGAATAGCGATGATTGCAGTAAGCACAAACAACGGGTGAAGATTCATGGTCAGAAACTGGTTCTGAATATTCGGTACAAAGAAAAAGAAGAGCATCGTTGCACCGTTTGTTATGAGAACCTCTATCAAGATGCCGGTGATCGTAATAATGAACTCATGTTTCGATTGTATCTCCCAGCCGGGAAATAATCTATTATATATTTTTATTTTGCTTTTTTCTGCCATAAATCAATTCTAAATTAAAACGTCCTCTTAATCCATTATAATTGAGCCAATTTCATAAATCAAAGATGAGCCATCCTTACGGTGGGCTCACTTTAACTGCTTATTGCTTCTGCCTGCTGTTCATTTGCCTCTCCACGCTTAACTCCGCCCATAATGAAGTAGGCAATAACCATACAAACTGCCGCAAACAGGAAAATCGCTCTGAATCCGAATAAGTCGATAAACCCGCCGGTAATTGGCGGTGCTATTATTGAGGCGAGCTGGGAAAAGAAGTAGTACAAACCGGTATAAATTCCCATATCACTATAGGTTGCCATTTGCCAGAGCATAGGAAATGAGTTTGTGATAATTGAAACCCAAAACATTCCAAAAAAGAACATAAGTACCCAGAAGGTGATTTGTCGGAGAAATGGGCTTAATCCCAATGCTTTGGTAATCGGATCATGTAAGAAAACGAGGAGAAGAACTCCTGTAAGAAAAAGCAGTGCAGTTCTGATTGTGACTTTTCTACCGCGTCTGTGGGCAATTATGCCTGAGGGGATTGCAAAGATTGCATAAGCAATACCCACCATTCCGGCTGCAAAGGCAGCTGTTCCGGAAGAGGTAGCCAAAATCTCGGTTGAATAGAGTCCGATAAACGGCAGAACACCCTGATATCCTATGAACCAGAAAAGCAGGGAGAGTAGTATCAGCAGAGCACTTTTATCTTTGGAGCCCATAATCATTTTCAGGGACTGGGAAAGGGATGTTCTTTTCTCCTGCTCCCGTTCACCATCCGCTCTTTTCCCCCGTTTCTCTTTTACAAATAAGAAGAGGAGAATTGTTGAGAGAATTACCAGTAGACCGGCAACCGGAAAGGCCAGGATTTCTTTCACTGATCCGTGTCCGGGAATATTTACTACTACATTCATCAACTGTGCAAGCCCGATAGTTCCGACTATCGATGCAATTCCACCCATAGTATTTATTACCCCATTAGCTTCGGATCTGAGCTCGCCGGGAATCATGTCCGGCATAAGAGCAACGACAGGACCACGAGCGGATTGTTTGAAAATATTCAGGATAAAGATAGAGATGATTAGAGCGGTGAGAGTACTTAATGCAGTGAACGGGATTATTCCAAAGGCAATAGCTGTTAAGGGAAGTGTGCTTATTATATAGGGCATTCTGCGGCCTATAGCAGTCCTTGTTCTATCTGAGAGTGCTGAGACAATAGGGATTAGCAAAATTGCAAATACATTATCAAGAGTCATAATTGTTCCGATTAATCCTTTTGATTCTATGAATTTACTGAGAAAAATGGGTACATAGGTATCATACAGCGGATCCATTAATCCCATGGTAAAGAATCCCAGACCGATGAGGAATGTTATACCGTAATAACCCTTCAAACCTGTTTTAGTCTCTGCTTTCTCTTTCATTTGGTTCTCCTGCACTTGTTTCATAGTATATACACTTTACGTGTTCTCTGCCGGCAAGTCAAATAGAACTTGAGCTAATTTTAAAAGACGCGGCCAGCTTACCTGTTTAACTGATGGACGAATATATGAATTCATGATAGTGATAGAAGTAAGTTATGAAACAAGAAAAAAAACATACGCTATCCAGATCCTGTATATTGAGGGAGCAGGAAGAGCTGGAATCACTACTCAACCTATCTCTGCGAAGTGAAGAAAAGGAATGGTTTCGTGCCGAAAGAGGCAGAATGCCGTTTTTGTTACCATCCTATTATGCAGGGTTAATGAATATATCTGATCCCCATGATCCTATACGGTTACAGTCAATTCCCACGGACAAAGAGTTTAACATTACTCCGCAGGAGTTAGCAGATCCGCTTGGGGAAAAGAATTTTATGCCCGTAGATTTTCTTATCCATAGATATACATCCCGGGCACTATTTCTTTCAACAGGAATATGTGCAATGTACTGCCGTTATTGTTTTAGGAGAAACTATACCGGGAAACCGCAAATTCCAACCGGGGAGCAGATAGTGAGGGCTGCACAGTACCTCAAAGATCATACGGGAATAAAGGAGCTGCTGATCAGCGGGGGAGATCCTCTTACCCTGTCCCTTGATGCATTGGATCGTTTACTTGGAATATTCAGAGAGTATCGTTCGGATATAGTCTTCAGAATTTGTACCCGAATACCAGTAGTTATGCCGCAGATGATAACAGAGGCATTGGTTGAAATATTGGCTAAATATCGAAAAAACGGATTGTATGTAATAACGCAATATAATCATCCTATTGAACTCTCCTCTGAAAGTACGGGAGCAGTACGACGTATTTTGGATGCTGGAATTCCTGTATTGAATCAGACGGTCCTTCTGAAAGGGGTAAATGATGATGCAGGTGTACTTGGAGATTTAATGAATGGACTTGTTGGTGCAGGAGTAATTCCCTATTACCTGTTTCACCCGGATATGGCTGAAGGTATATCTCATTTTCGTATTCCTCTAAAGAAAGGACTGGCTATTTTTAAACAGCTTACGGCGAAACTTTCACGTTTGGCACTTCCGGAATATGCTGTAGATATACCGGGTGGATGGGGGAAAGTAAGTCTGTCAGCTAATGGAATAATAGATAGTATTGATAATACCTATAAGTTGAGAAATGGTAGTGATCAGATTTTCACCTACATCGACACCGTTATTGAATAGTTGCCGGATATTTCCCATCAACAATATTCTGGATTGTAACACTTGCAAAATATTTCCGCATAACATTATATGTATGCCTCCAGAAATAACATGCGGTACATTCATCAGCGTAATCGCATTCCAAATGTTTCTGATCATCAAGCACAGAACAGGGGGTTATGAAATATCCTTCATCAATAGCCATGAAAATATCATCAATTGAGACATCTGAAGGGGATTTGATAAATGCAAACCCACCGCCTGGTCCACGGGTTGAGGTTATCAAATCAGCCTTTCTCAATCTAAAAAAGATCTGTTCAAGGAATTCAGGGGAGAGACAGGTCTGTTCTGAAAGTACTCGTATTGAGATGGGTTTTTCTGATTTATTTTTAACCATTTGAAGAATTGCCCTAAGTGCATATCTACCTTTTGTTGTAATTCTCATAATATATCCCCGCAATATTTCTAAGTTTTTAATTATATTGCTTACTAAAAATGCATAACATTCTTCAAATTCTGATTCAAATCATTAACAGGGTAATACAAATAGTCTATTAAGTAAATGATTGTAATGGTAATGTAACACTAATTCGATAAAAATAACGCGATTGCTTGTTATTTATTGACACGTTCAAGATACTCTCTGGTCTCGGTATTTACCAGAATCCTTTCACCTTGTTTAATAAAAATGGGGACTTTTACTTTCAGGCCGGTCTCTGTAACAATTACTTTTGTTGCTCCAGTTACGGTATCACCTTTAATAGCATCCTGTGCTTCAGCTACTTTATAAATAACTTTATAGGGTATTATAATATCGAGCGGGGTGTCTCCCCAGAAACTTATTCGGTAGGTTTCGCCATCTTTCATAAGAAATTGGTAATCCTCGAAGGATGCCATGGGGATTTCAAACTGATCGAATGTAACCGTATTCATGAAATGATAGTTTTCACCATCATTATACAGATACTGACTGTCTATATCGTCAACGGTGATATCTTCAACTGAATCCTGTGTTTTCATAGTTTCCCGAAGTACCCGACCGGTGCTCGGGCTTTTCAACTTTGCACGTACAAAGGCTGATCCTTTTCCGGGGTTAACAAATTCTCTTTCTACTACGATAAAAGGGGCGCCCTTAATCAGGAGTGCCATACCTTTTTCTATCTGGCCTGCTTTGATCATGTTGTTTAGTCCTTATATAATTGTTCTATTGTTTTTACCACTGAATCCAATTTTGCAAGATTGAAATGGAAAAAGAGGCTAAAGTGTAGCAGATAACGGGAATAAAATCACCCCCTCAATAGTATCATATCCTCCTAACAGCATGAGCAATCTATCCAACCCCAGGGCTGTACCTGAGCACGCTGGAAAGGGTTTATCCGGATTGTTAAATAGGTGGTGATATGTATGAGGGATGTCAGGAATTGCTGCATTGGGGACATCGGTTCGTGAAGCAATTGCGGCCGATTCCTCACGAAAAAATTCCGCAATTAAATCCGGATTAGTCTCTTCTGTATAACAGTTTGCAAGCTCAACACCTCCGGCATACAGTTCCCAACGCTCTTTATAGGGAGATTGTGCTTTGTTTGATGCAAGGCAATGAATCTGTGCGGGATAGTCTGTAATTATCAAAGGCCGATCCTGCGGAATATAAGGTTCAACTAATGTAAGAAAAATTCGATTGAAGAGTGATTCCCATGTTTCAGGGGTGTCAGATTCAGACAGGCCGATTCGGGATGCTGCTGATTTCAGCTTTCCCAAAGTCTGGAGTTTGTCCAAATCGATTCCTGCATGGGAAAAACAGAGGTCATGCATCGATTCAATCCTGAAGGGAGGCAGCAGATGCTCAGGTGTACCCGGTGGTGCAACTGCAGAGAGGTACTCTTCTGTGTGAGCGATTGAATCTCTATAATCTGCATCAATCGTATACCACTCGAGCATGGAGAATTCAGGATTGTGGTAGGTTCCTATCTGCTCACTATTCCTGAAACATTTATTAATCTGGAAAATACTTCCGGATCCATCAGCCAGCAACTGTTTCATAAATACTTCAGGAGAAGGAATTAGCCAGCACAAGGAGGATGAATGAAAGGGGCTGGCGAAAGATGTTTCGAAGACGTGAATTGCCGGTTCCGGAATGAGTCCTGCGGCAATAGTCGGTGTTTCAACTTCCAGATACCCTTTTCCGGTAAACTGTTTCCTTGTATTGGCATACAAATGGCTGCGCTGTAAAATACTCTCTCTGTTCATATTGCTGATACTATCAGATGGTTGCTGAAATTAACAAGTCCTGATAAAATTTTTCACAAGGATTTTGAAAGATCAGTGGTTCTCTTTACTTTACCTAGTGGAATAAACTATAATCAAAATCTTATCAGTACATATCAAATCGATTTTCAAACAGGATGTTATGGATTTATTAGAACCGGGTAGTTTTCTTCATGGATTTACAGTTGTTTCTCAAATAGATTTGCCTGAATATAATGGTACAGGAATAAGGCTGAATCACAAGGCTACAGGACTTGATCTTTTTCATATCCATAATTCTGACCCTGAAAATTTCTTTGCATATATTTTTAAGACACCACCAAAAAACAGTAATGGAACAGCTCATATACTTGAACACTCTGTTCTTGCCGGTTCCAGAAAATATCCTGTCAAAGATCCATTTCTGGAACTGATGAAAGGAAGTGCACAAACTTTCCTAAATGCATTCACCTTTCCTGACAAAACAGTCTATCCTGCTGCATCTCCCATAAAAAAAGATTTTTTTAATCTATTTGATGTATTTGGTGATGCTGTCTTTTTTCCTTTATTAAAGAAAGAGGTTTTTCAGCAGGAAGGCGTACGGGTTGTTTGCGGTCCTAAAGGTCAAATCTCATTTGACGGCATTGTCTTTAATGAGATGCGGGGTGTCTATTCCGATCATGACTCAATTATAGCTGAAAAATCATTTAGATCCCTGTTTCCTGATACACCCTATGGAATGGATTCGGGTGGTGCTCCTGTTGATATTGTAAATCTTTCATATGAGGAATTCCGCGGATTTCACGCTGAATATTACCATCCATCTAATTGCCGGATTTTTATTTATGGGGATATCCCAACTGAGGAACATTTACAGTTTCTTGAAGAAAAATTTCTGCATGAATTTACCGCAATAAAGACTGATTCTGCAATTCCCGTTCCCAGACCGTGGAAAAAGCCGGAATCATTCACTTTTAGTGGCCCGGGGATGGAAACAGAGGTTGAGGATCAGAGAGGATCTGCAGTAATTAACTGGATTGTCGGTTCTTCTACTAATCCTGTTGAGATTATGACACTTGAAGTATTAACAGAGACTCTTTTAGGGAATCCAGGGGCTCCCCTGTATCAGGCGATTATTGAATCAGGGTTGGGCATGGATATATCTTCGATGAGCGGGATGGAAGCTGATTTTCGGGAAATAGTATTTAGTGTTGGTATTAAAGGAATAGTTCCGGATGATGTTGCGGAGTTTGAGTGCATCGTTCTGCAGTGTCTGGAGAAACTGGTGAAAGAGGGTATTCCGGAAAAGAGTATTTCGTCAGCTGTTAAAAGGATTGAATTCAGCCATCGTGAATTGCGGGGCGGCATACCCACGGGACTAAGAGCAATGTCACGATCACTACGCGGATGGCTTCATGGAGCTGCCCCGGAAGATACAATGATATTTAATTCAGTTATGGGTCGTATTAAGCAGCATCTTGAAGAGGATGGTTTGTATCTTGAGACTTTTATCACAAAACATCTTCTGCAGAACCTGCACCGGTCACTTGTTACCGTTATCCCAAAAAAGGATTATATTAAGCAGCAGAATAGACAAATCCGTAAGGCTTCCCGTGAAATTGAAGGAAAGATAAAGACGAATAAGAAGAACCTCAAGCCTATTCAGGATGATCAAAAAAGGTTGAAAATATATCATGATCAGGTTGAAACTGAAGAATCACTCAAATGTATTCCAGGATTGTCAGTTAAGGATATGCCGGAACAGGTAAAAACTATTATCACTCAGAAGTCAATATTGAAGGGGATTTCGGGATATCGGCATACTTTTTTCACCAATGGGATTGTCTATATTGATTTTTCATTTAATGTAAGTGGACTAACACATGAAGAGACCATGCTGCTTCCTTTGTTCAGCAGGTTGATCTATATGACAGGTATTCCCGGATATAGCTATAATGAGGTTTCTCAGCTTCTTGCCGAAAAGACGGGAGGTTTTTATGCATTCCTGGATACCGGTACTCCGGTTGATTCAAAGTCTGCATCAAGATATCTGTTTTTTCGGTGTAAAGTGTTGGAGACTGAAGCCGATGCAGCTTTAGAGTTGATCCGTGATATTTTAACCAATGCCGAGCTGTGGGATAAAAAACGTATAAAAGATATTATTCAGGAACAGATTAGTGACTTTTCTTCAGAAATCATTCCTTCAGGTAATGCTTTTGCGGGTTTAAGAGCATCAAGCAGGATGCGGGAAGTTCCTGCCATAGAAGAGCAGTGGCGTGGAATTGAGCAGCTTATGTATATTCAGTCGCTGCGTGATATATCAGATGATGAAATAAGGAATATTGGTGATGTTTTGGGGGCTATACGGCAAAAAATTCTTTTGCAGAATCGTCTGATCTACAATTTAACCGCCGATGACTCTTTTCAGGATTCACTTAACCTGCTGGCCGGAGGATTTTTTAGCGCATTTAAATCCGGAAGTTCTTCAAATGATATTGATATCGATTCTGCACAGTCAGAAATTTTAGAACTTAACCCGATTCCATTTGAAACCTTTGTTACATCATCAGATGTTGCATTTAATGCAATAGTACTCCCTGCTCCAAAAGTCTTTGAATCCGGACAATCTGCATACACCATTCTTTCACATATACTTACCACTAATTTTCTGTGGGAGAAAATCCGGGTGCATGGCGGAGCCTATGGGGCACATGCTGAGGTAAGTCTGCTTGAGGGATTATTTACGATATCATCTTACCGTGATCCGCGTATAGCCGGATCCTATAAAGATTTTACTGACTCTCTTCAGAACATGGCCAAAGGGGACTTCAGTGCTTCTCTCATTGAGAAATCTATTATTTCCCTGATAAGCAGGGATTTAAAGCCGCTTACTCCCCGTGAGAAAAGTATGCTTGGATTCCGCAGGAATATGTTTGGTATAACTGATGAACTTCGTCAGAAAAGAAGAGATGAGTTTTTTGCAATGACAAAAGAGACTATATCCGAGGCAGCCGGGACATTACTTACTGCATATGAATCCGGGGATTCAGCCTCGGTCACCATAGCTGGACAGGAATTGGTTGATGCAAATCTTAAAAAATTTCCAAAGATTTTAGAAAACATGAAAAAGCTGATAATTTAGTAGACTGGCAGTACTCGTAGTCCGACAGACTCCTAGGTTAAAGGGATGTTTTTGGATATAATATCAACATGAAAAAAACGATAGGTTTCAGTAAAATAGAGCAGTCTGTCTATAATACCGTATTAAAAGCTGGAGTTATTTTACCCGGCGATGTAAAAGACTCTTTACAAAAAGCGGTTGCAGATGAGGCGAAACACGAATTAACGGTAAAATCCAGAGGCTCTGCCGTTATAAGTAAAATTCTGGAAAATCTTGATGCTGCCGAAAGTATGAATATACCTATGTGTCAGGATACTGGTATGGTAATAGTATTTGCCGATATCGGTACGGAAGCTCCCGTAGCATTATCAGATATTGACAAGGCAATAAATGCGGGCATTGAATCGGCGTTCCTGGATGGATTTTTTCGTAAATCTATAGTATTGGATCCTGTTTTTGATAGGAAAAATACCGGAAATAATCTCCCTGCAGTCATCTATCACCAGCTTGTTCCGGGGTATCAACTTACACTGCAGATCATGCTTAAAGGGTTTGGAAGCGAAAACTGCAGCGGGCTTGCCATGCTGAATCCAACTGCTGGTGTAAAGGGAGTGCTTGATGCTGTCGCAAAAATCGTCTCAGATGCAGGCGGGAAACCCTGTCCGCCGATAATTGTCGGTATTGGGATAGGGGGAACTGCAGACCGTGCAATGCATCTCTCAAAGAGGGCACTTTTTCGGGATGTCCAGGATGAACATCCTGAAAGTGATTATGCAGATCTGGAAAGACTGATTCTCGACCGGCTGAATGGGCTGAATATCGGACCTGGCGGGTTGGGCGGGATAACAACTGCCATGGCAGTGAAGATCGAGGCTGAATCGACGCATATAGCAGGGATGCCTGTCGGGGTGAGTATCAGCTGCTGGGCTGATAGAAAGTATAAGATTATCTTGGGGGAACCTGTATGAGTGATACTATTCGTTCATTTCAGCTGCCAATATCAAAGGATACTGCTTCAGAGCTCAATGCCGGAGAGGAGATACTGCTTTCAGGAACTATGCTGGTCGGTCGTGATCAGGTACATGAACAGTTTCAGAAGCTTCTCAATGCAGGGAAGCCTCTGCCTGTTTCGCTGGAGGGTGAGACAATATTCTATATGGGACCGGCGCCTGCACCAGAGGGAGCGGTAATTGGATCCTGCGGTCCGACAACTTCATCCAGGATGGATCCCTTTACTCCTGATCTGCTTGATGCAGGTCTTGTCGGCATGATCGGAAAGGGTCCCAGAAATTCGGCTGTGAAGGAAGCTGTCAAAAGAAATGGAGCAGTCTATTTTTATGCTTTCGGCGGCTGCGGGGCTCTCTATGCACAAAAAGTTGAATCAATAGAATGTATCGCATTTCAGGAATTTGGCCCGGAATCCCTCTATCGGATCACAGTCAAAGATTTTCCGGTGATTGTAGCTATGGATATCAGCGGGAATACAATTTTGTGACTATCAAATAATCAAATAATCATGCAAGAATGAAATTTACGTCCTAACGGGAGTGTGCTACACTGATGTATGTAAATGAATAGGGTTTTGATTTCTATTTAAAGTATAATTAGGTTAAAGACAGATGTTTACACAAACAGTTCCTGAAAATACCAGATTTTATATTCTCCGGAATTCAAGACTTCTGGAACGTCAAATGTATTCGGTACTATTTGAGGGGACTCCGGTAGAAATGGCTATAAAGGCAATTTCTGCTTATCAAAATCTTGACGGAGGTTTTGGGAACGGGATTGAACCCGATCTTCTGACCCCGGTAAGTACCGGTATCGGTATGGAAACTGCTTTTTATTACCTGGATATGCTGACCAATAAAATGCATTGTATCGATCAAGTCAAACCTCTGCTGCAGAAGGCTAGAGAATGGGTTGAACATACTATAACTGAGAGCGGAATTATCCCTTTTACTCCGGAGGATGTTCAAACGTATCCACATCAGGTATGGTGGCTCAACTCTGATGAAACACGAATTTTATCTCTGGCCGGATATTTGGCAAAATTCAATATGCCTCTTCGTCAACGTGCGAAGAAAATCGTGGCAAACTTTGCTGACACTCTTGCTATTCCGGAAGTTCTCACAGAATACAACTATCCCCTTTTTGTCTATGCAGTAGATGAGACGTCTTTCAGCCGCTGGGATCAGGTTCTTGATGTTCTCCAGCAGAAACTGACTGAGCATATATATGAGGAGAGAGAAACCTATTTCTTATTAACCCGCTACTGGTACCATTTTATTGATATGATGCCTGAGGAACTCGTAGACAGACAAATAGAACGCTATTTTGAATCTATAGAGGAAGATGGAGGTTTGCCGAATCCCTACCCTGAACTTCCCTGGTGGAGGCCGATATTCACTCTGGATTATCTCTTGATTCTCAATAGGATGGATCTTCTTGATCGGTTAAAATGAGTGTCCCGAATGTATAACGAAACAATTTTTCCCCTGTTCTTTTGCTCTGAGCAGGGCGGTATCGGCATATTGGATTAAACGGTCAATATTTATAAACCCGTTCTCATGAACCGCAATTCCAATTGAGCAGGTAAGCTGTCGTTCGCGGGATATTACTACCTTATGGTTAACCATATCGCTCAGCATCGAAGTTGCCGAAGCATTAAAAGAATCGAGAATATTCAGAATCCTTTGAGAAAAATTTGCTGCACCTGCTGTATCTGTTTTAGGCAAAAATATCACAAATTCATCTCCACCCATACGAAAAATAGTATCAGATTTTCTGCTTAGCTCTGATAGTACCTCAGCAAAAATTTTCAGGATCTTATCCCCGGCTTCGTGGGAAAAAGTATCATTATAATACTTAAAATTGTCCAGATCCAAGTAGAGTAGGGAAAAATAGGTTGAGTTTGTCGTATAGTAGCGGTTGTATTTTGCTGTCTCTTCTTCTGATCTTCGCTGAAGTTCCGTTCTGTTCCAAAGATTTGTTAACTCATCTTTTGTGGCCATTAGCAGCAGCTTGCTATTTAGCTCACTGAGCTGCCGGGTTCGTGCAAGTACCTTATTTTCCAAATCTTTTGTTGTCTCGGATGCGATTTTTAATGCATGCAGAAACTTGTAAGAAAACTCATTTGAGTGCGTGATGATAAAAAATGTTAATCCGAATGCACTTAATTCGGCAGCAAAAAGATTTGTTGTACCGGTAAAATAGTAGATAATATCATTAAAAACAGCCAATGCCAGAATAAATCCGCCCAAAAGAATAATTCCTGATGTCTGTTCCTTTTTAAACCAGGAAAAGAACAATGCAGTAAGCCAGTAAACAGCAAATATTACCATCAATATATTAAAGGAGAGGAGGCCATGATTATAGATGCGAATAGGGAAAATAATTATAGCCAGAGAGTAGGCAGAAGAGATTCCAATAAATATTTTTTCAGCTATGGTATGGATCAGGTTGGGAAATGCATGTTTACTATAAAGAAGGAACATGCAGAAAGTTAACGATATAGATAGATATTCAAGTTTCAGCTGCAGCCAAGTGGGAATAGTGGGAAAATAGAAGGTTAATATCGTGTTCACCGTTATAGTTCTTAAAGAAATTAAAATACAGAGAACAGAAAAGTAGAGGATACTTCTATCTTTATTGTTTTCACTGTAGAAAAAGATCATGAAGAGTGCAGTCATACAGAGAATTCCCACCAAGAATAGGGACGTGCTGTGTGAAACGATCATTATCCGGTTTATTTCAGCGGGTAGGCCAAAAATAGGAGCTTTTCCGAAACCGCTGAAAGGGTGGGTAAAATTGCTGATAGTAAACACAATATCAGCTTGCGGTTCAGGGCAGTAAAAAGTAATAATCCTATCTGAAAAACGTGGGTAGTGGGTTTCTTTACTAATTCCAAAAGTTCCGGCTTTAGCAACCTGAATACCATCCACATACATGGTGTATGCAGTATAGACATTATCAACGGCAATACTGTAGTAGCCCGGTTCCGGCAGGATCAATTGAATCTGGTAGGCAGCATACCCGAAAGATTTAAATTTTTCTCCCTCATCATTGAGAGAGAGGGTTGTCCAGTTTGAGGGGACTTGTATGTAAAGCGGTTCAGTTGAAGTGTTCCATTGGCCAAAATCGGTCAACTGATCAGGGTAAATTTCCCATTCTCCCTTCAACAGCGTAGGTGATATTGATGTATATGAATATTCTGAAAAATCGATTATACCCTTCTCTGCAGATTTTACATTGAGATTCAGTCCAAAATTAAATACAACACTAAAAACAGTTACCGCAAGTAGTATAAAACCCAGAAAAAGTACAATTTTTCTCATGCTGCATTATAATACCCAATATGTGAGAGTTCAATAGTTATTCTGAGAATATGTTATTCTGAGAATATTAACCGATAGATAAAGAGAGACTCTTTGCTTTTTTTGTTCTCTTTGATACAGTACAGAAGTTGTACTAAAAAAGTTTGCACAAGGAAGGTATTTATCATGAAAAAAGGTATGTTAACAGCAGTTATCATTATCACAATACTGTTGGTTTTATTTATAGGCTGCTCAACTAAAGATACGGTTGAGGAAGCTGTCACGCCGGATGCTCTTGCAGCACCGGAATCATTGATTGAGCGTGTGAGTTATTCTCTTGGTTATTTAATGTCTGACAGCTATAAGAGTCAGGGGGTTGATCTTGATTCCCGTTATTTTGCATTGGCAATGGAAGCCGTTTATGGAGAAGCGGAGGCACTATATACTGCAGAAGAGATGGATCAGATAATGATGGAGTATCAGGAAGTTCTTACGGCAGAGCAGGCTGAACTGACTGCTGCATCTGCGGGTGCAAATCTTGAAAAGGCTGAAACTTTTCTTGCAGAGAACAAGGATAGAGATGGAATTATAACTACTGCAAGCGGTTTGCAATATGAGGTTATTGTAGAGGGTGAAGGGGTCAAACCAACAGCTGAAGATGAAGTTACTGTTCATTACAGTGGAACTCTTCTTACTGGAATAGTATTTGACAGCTCCTACCAAAGAGGAACACCGGCTACTTTCCCGCTTAATGAAGTAATCTCTGGATGGACTGAAGGTGTTCAGTTGATGAATGTAGGAAGCAGTTACCGTTTCTATATTCACCCGGATCTGGGTTATGGTGAAATAGGCGCCGGAGACATGATCGGCCCGAACGAACTATTGATTTTTGATGTTGAACTTATTTCAATAACCGGAAAATAACTGTTTGTTATGGAATATTTGGTTCTCAGGAGGCTTTTATGTTTCCAGATCAATATAAAACCTATTTTCGACAACTTATTTATCCCGGTTGGGGTGTTGAGGTACAGGAAAAAGTTGAACAGGCTACTGTTCTTCTTGCAGGTGCCGGTGGACTAGCTGGTTCCGCAGCTCTGTATCTTGCAGCAGCCGGGATTGGAAAGCTTATTCTCTGCGATCATGATGTTGTTGAGGAGACTAATCTCAATAGACAAATTCTGCACACTGAATCAAATCTTGGAAAACTCAAAGTTGATTCTGCAAAAGAGATGATATCGCAGCTGAATCCACGGGTAGCGGTGACCGCTTTACCTATAAGGCTAACAGATGAAACAATATCGGAAGCTGCGGCTGGAGCAGATATCATAGTGGATTGTCTTGATTCCATTGAGTCAAGATTTGTCCTTAATCGGTATTGTGTTTCCCGGAAAATCCCCATGGTTCACGCCGGTATGTACGGGATGAGTGGACAGATAACTGTATTCTATCCTGATACATATCCCTGTTTAGCTTGTTTGATTTCGGAAAAGGCAGACTCCAAAGGACCAATTCCGGTAGTTGGTGCTGCCGTTGGGATACTCTCATCAATGCAGGCTCTTGAAGTATTGAAATTGATTACCGGCATTGGAGAACCTCTGTTAGGCAGAATGCTGCTGTTTAATGGGTTAAAATCTGAGTTTGATGAGATCCGGATTTCCCGTGACCCCGATTGCCTTGTATGCAGGGATATTGAGTAATACCTCAGCCTATATCTGAATAATTGAAGTTTTGAAAAAACTTCTGAATAATTGAAGTTTTGAAAAAACTTCAATTATAGGTTCCTTCAAAAATGATTTCATGCTACGGTTCTTACTATGAAAATACAAATGATTAAACATATAAGCAGTGTTACACAAACAACGGTATCTCAGGTTGATGCAGTTCTTCGTCTTTTTGATGAGGGATGTACAGTTCCCTTTATTGCCCGATACAGGAAAGAGGCTACCGGTGAGCTGGATGAAGTCCAGATTCTGGCTATTCGTGATACACGTGATGCCTATATTGAGCTTGAAAAGAGGCGGGAAGCTATTCTGAAATCCCTCATGGAGAGAGACTTACTAACCCCGGAGTTGGAGAAGGCGGTTAGGGACTCGGAGAATCTGATTCAACTGGAGGATGTATATCTTCCCTTCAGACCGAAAAAGCGAACCAGAGGAACTATCGCCAGAGCCGCCGGTTTGGAAGATCTTGCTGAATGGATTTTATCTAAGGGCTCCGGGGCTGAACTGACTGATCCGCTCAGAAATGCATTATGCAGACCGGTCTCTGAAGAAATAGTAACTGCAAAAGCTTCAGAATTTCTCAATCCTGAAAGTAAGATAGCAACTCCAAAAGATGCTTTGGCAGGTGCAAGGGACATAATCGCAGAGGTGTTGAACGAAACAAAAGAGCTTCGCCAGGAACTCCGGCTTCTTTTCACCAAACGGGCTTCGATGTCATCCCGCATAATCAGCATTATGGAAAAAGATCCAAAAGCAGCAAAATTTCGGGATTATTTCGAGTGGTCTGAGGGAGCTGCCGCTGCACCATCTCACAGAATTTTGGCCGTACTTAGAGGAGCAGCGGAAGGATTTCTCATAGTTCATTTTCTTCCTGAAGAGGATGATGCTCTCCGGATTATTGATGAGATGGTAATGGGGAGAAACCGGGTTGAGAGTAATGCGGCATCTGCAATGGTATGGGAAGCAGCAGTTGAAGGTTTTAAAAGGCTAACTTCTCCATCTCTTGAATATGCTATGGAAAAAGAGTGCAAGGAACGGGCTGATGAGGAGGCCATTCGGGTTTTCGCAGAAAATATGCGTGAGCTGCTGCTTGCATCACCATTGGGGCAAAAAAGTATTCTTGCCCTGGATCCGGGACTTATTTCCGGTTGTAAGCTTGTATGTCTTGATGCGAAGGGTGACTTGAAACATAATGATGTAATCTATCCGCTTGTCCCTAAACAGCGTATTGTTGAGTCAGCGAGAATTGTACAGAATCTGTGTAAACAGTTCGATATAGCGGCTATTGCAGTAGGGAACGGTACCGGCGGCCGTGAAGCAGAGGATTTCGCCCGTCAGGCAGTTGAGGAAATAAAAACTGCTGAAGGTGAACCGATTGTTGTGGTGATGGTAAATGAGAGCGGAGCTTCTATCTATTCAGCATCCGCAATTGCCCGGGAAGAGTTTCCTGATAAAGATTTAACCGTTCGGGGAGCGGTTTCTATAGGGCGTCGCCTCATGGATCCACTGGCTGAATTGGTTAAAATCGATCCCCAGTCGATAGGTGTGGGACAATATCAGCATGATGTAAATCAGCGGCTTCTAAAAAGGGCTCTGGATGATGTAGTGCTCTCCTGTGTTAACTCTGTTGGTGTAGAGATAAATACTGCCAGTAAGCAGCTCCTCAGCTATGTGTCGGGCATTTCCAGCCGGACTGCTGAGGCTATCTGCAGTTATCGTGAGGCGCATGGAAAAATCAGGGGTCGGAATCAGCTGAAAGAGGTTGCCGGGATCGGTGCAAAAGTATTCGAGCAGGCTGCAGGATTTCTCCGAATTCGCAATGCAGTAAATCCTCTCGATTCCAGTGCCGTTCACCCGGAAGCATATCCTGTAGTGCAGAAGATGGCTGAGGATTTAGGCTGTTCAGTTTCTGAACTTGTTTCCAGTAATGATTTTCGCCGAGAAATCAATCTGGAAAAGTATGTCTCTGATGCATTCGGTCTTCCCACGCTTCGGGATATTCTACAGGAGCTGGAAAAACCGGGCAGAGATCCAAGGGCGGAGTACGAGATATTCCAATTCTCTGATCAAGTGCATACGCCAAAGGATTTGGCTGATGGGATGGTTCTTCCCGGTATCGTGACGAATGTTACGGCTTTTGGTGCTTTTGTGGATATTGGTGTACATCAGGATGGGCTGGTTCATATAAGTCAGCTTGCTGATAAGTTTGTACAGGATCCTTCTGCTATTGTGAAGGTTCACCAGAAAGTTATGGTAAAAGTATTGAGCCTCGATCTTGAAAGGAATAGAATCGGACTATCAATGAAGGGTCTGTAAGTCTGGAGATTGAAATTTTTTGTTCTCATACTGTCTAAATAGCCTGCAGAGAGACAAATATTTTTCTGGAAAAGGGTTCCTATGAAGATTACTTCCAAGTATACATTGAGTTTATTTATTATAGGGTTACTTATTACCAGCATAACAAGTCTGTTCTATTTTATTACCTATCGGAATGAAGTTATACAGAATACTCAAAATCAACTATTGAACTTTAGCAACGATTCAGCCTACCACCTACAGGAAGAGTTGTTAAACAAGACACAAATGGCTCTCACGATTACCACAACCCCATTGGTAAAAGAGATTCTTGCAGAGAGTAATCAGTATTTTGGGAGCATGGAAGATTATAGACGAGTAGATGTAATTAACCAATTAAATTCTGAGTGGATGGCCTCAGATGCAGATAGCTCGCTAGTACGCAGCAGAATGGAAAACGATATTGCTGAATACTTAATCGACTTGCAGAGTCAATTCCCTGATACTATTGGAGAAATTTTTCTGACCAACATCTATGGTGCAGTAGTTAGTACAACGACAAAACTTACTACCTTTGCGCATGCGGATAAGTATTGGTGGCAAGGAGCATATAATGCGGGAGAAGGGATCTCTTATTTTGATGATCGTGGATACGATACGAGTGTAGATGGATATGTACTGGGCGTAGTTACTCCAGTAAAAATTGATGGGCAGATAGCAGGGATCCTGAAAATCAATTTTTTACTTGGAAACCTTCTACAGAACACCGTAAAAGAATCACCTTTAGAGGGAAGAAATCTTATAATTTCGCGCTTGGGAGGAGAGATTGTTAAAGAGAAAGGCAAAGAACCACTTTCAACAGAGATGGATAATGCCTATATGCAGTGGATGCAGAGCGGCCAGGCAAATAGTGCGGTAACATATGATAGAAAAGAGAATAGATTCATCTCCTATTCAGTCCTGCAGTTCTCTGATAAGTATCAGTTTGGCGGGTCATCTGAATCAATTGATCATCGGCAGGGGAATCAGGGAGAACCCTGGGTTGTAGTGTCTACATATGACCAGAATGCGGCGTTCTCTGGTTTTATTACGCAAATATGGTATATCGCAGTAAGTGGATTAGTAGTTCTGATTGGTCTTGCTTTTCTCTCAATTGTTATCAGCAGATTTATGGTTCGCCCAATAAAAGAGTTGGTGGAATTTTCCAAGCGTATAGGTTCAGGTAATTTTGGTGTCAAGGTGCTTAGTCATCGTACTGATGAATTGGGTATGCTTGCACAAACCATGAATACCATGGCGAACGATCTTTTTGCAACAATGGCATCACGAAATGAGCTTGAGGAGCAAATTGCTTTACGTAAAAAGGAAGAAGAGAAGTTCCAGCAGCTTTTTACCACTATGAGTGAGGGATTTGCAACACATGAAATAATTCTTGATGAACAGGGGAATCCGGTAGACTATCGATTTTTCTCAATCAATCCCGCTTTTGAACGGGAAACAGGATTGATAGCATCAGAAATAGTAGGGAAAACGGTACGGGAAGTAATGCCTGGAACTGAGGAGTATTGGATACGGAAATATGGTGAGGTTGCACTTACGGGGGAATCTGTTATATTTGAGCAGTACTCCTCTGAAATTGATAAATATTTTCGAGTTGTTGCATTTTCTCCATCGTATGGAGAGTTTGCTACCATATTTTCTGATATTAGCAACATAAAAAAAGCTGAGCAGCAGCTAACTAATGATGGAAATTTATTTTATACCACATTAAACACTATTTCAGATGCAGTAATTGTTACTGATGCTTCGGGATGTATCTCTTTTATCAATAAGGAAGCACAAGCGTTAATGCAATGGAGTGTCGCTGAAACTCTCGGGAATCCCGTTGCCGATGTATGCGATTTTTTTCATCTGGATGAAGATGAGTGTCCCGTATCAATTGCCCTGAAAGAGGGGAGAGGGTACGAGACACAGGTGCCAATTCAGGTAGTTTTACATGATGGGATGGAGAGGCAGATTGAGTATGCTATTTCTCCAATTTCTACAAATGAGGGGAAGATTTTCGGCATCGTTATTGTCTGCAGGGATGTTACGGCGAAAGAGAGACAACGTGAAATCTTGATACGCTCGGATAAGCTTGATTCACTGGGTGAATTGGCAGGTGGAATAGCACATGATTTCAATAATTACTTGGCGGGAATCTTTGGGTATATTGAACTTGCAATCAGTATGTTGGAAACAACAGGAGAGAGAACAGAAATTGAGTATCTTCAGAAGGCACTTGGGGTGTTTGAGAAGACGAAAGAGCTTACCCAGCGATTGTTAACATTTTCAAAAGGCGGATCACCGAAAACAGAGGTAGTATCTCTGGGAACATTGTTGCGAAACAGTACAGAATTTACTCTTAGCGGTTCTAATATTATCCCTCGTTTTGGTATAAATGAAGACCTTTGGGAATGCTCGTGCGATGTGCAGCAGATAGAACAATGCATTGCAAATATGGTTATTAATGCAAAACAGGCAATGTTTGAATGTGGAGAACTTGTTATAACAGCAGAAAATATAGCTAATATTCCGTACCATTTTGATATGGCTAAAGAGGCAGCTAATTACATAAAGATTTGTATTGCTGATGAAGGGCCTGGAATTCCCCCGGAAGTGCTTTCAAAGATTTATGATCCATTTTTTTCAACAAAAGAGACAGGGCAGGGACTGGGATTGGCAATGGTGTATTCAATTATAAAGAAACACAAAGGGTGGATAGATGTAGAAACAACATTGGGAAAAGGAACTGATTTCACCTTTTTCCTGCCTGCAGATCAGCAGGATTTGCGAAAGGTAAAAGGAAAGGTTAATTCAGATTTTCACAAAGGTGAAGGACAAATTTTAGTTATGGATGACCATGAGTTTATGCGGAAAATAACAACTGAAATGCTTCAGCTTTTGGGTTATACGGTGATAGCAGTTGCAAGTGGGGATGAGGCTCTCATAGCTGTTCAGGAGTCTCTGAATGCCGATGTAGGATCCAAAATTTCTGCATGTATTTTGGATCTGATACTCCCCGGTGATATGGGCGGTAAAGAGGTAGCTGGTAAAATCAAACAATTATCTCCGGAATTAGTGTGTATAGCTTCCAGCGGGTATGCTGAAGATCCTGTTATGGCATCACCTAAGAGTTTTGGTTTTACAACCAGCATTGCCAAACCCTTTTTGCTTAATGACTTATCACGAATTTTAAAGGATGCGCTGGAAGCAGAACGCATAATATGACTACAAAAATTATAGTGTACGCAGTTGCCTGCCTGATAATTCTCTATATAGTTGAACAGGTACTAATGACCCCCTATATCATTAAAACAATCGTCAAGGTACCCATGTTTACCTTGTTTCCATTTCTTCTTCAACAACATTTGTTAAAATCAAAAGTCTCTCTAAAGATGAAAAGGTCAGAGCAGAAATTTACTCTTTTCTGGTCAATTTTCGTTTTTGTACTTATCTTTGCTGCTGCTTTTTCTTTGAAATCATTCATCGATACCGAGGCAATCAGTTCTGATTTCGGCAACCGTATGCAGTTGAGCAGGAACAGCATGATTATAGCCGGAATATATACCATATTTGTCAATTCATTCATTGAAGAGTACTTTTTTAGAGGATTCATATTTCAGGAAATGTTTAAACAGGGACGGAATAGATCTGCTTATCTTATCTCGTCAGCTGCTTTCGCTATCTATCATGTAAGTATATTTGAAGCATGGTTTAGTGTATGGCTCATGATGATTATGCTGCTTGGTTTGTTTGTCGGTGGATTGCTGTTTGCATATTTTGTGAAGAAAACCGGGAGTATCTTGGCCTCCTGGCTGATACATGTTAGTGCCGATCTTGCACTGGTTCTCTTTGGTTTTTTGGTTCTGGATTTATTGTGATGATTCTTTGGTAGTGATTTTGCTAGCCTTTATACCACTTCTGGATATCCTCAAATAACTGCTTCCGACTCTCCTCCCAGATATAGAACATATGCCCGCCTTTATAATACTTCACGGTGAGTTTTTCTTTCTGTTCATCGGTAAGTTTCATAAGGTGTGTGAGCCGTTCAGCAGCGAAATATGCGGTAACCAGATCGAATATTCCATGAGTAAGAAATACTTTCATATCGGGATTAAGGCTCATACCGAAACGCAGATCATCGGTTGCTCCCACTTGTGAATCCAGGGCATGTTCACGAGTATCGACTTCCCACTTCTTGTTTACTTCCATACTGAGTAGTTCATAGTTACGTTCTGTCTGAAGCCCTATGGTCTTCCGGAGTTGTGTATTTATACCCGCAGCAAAGACCCGTTCAGCCTGATGCAGAGTTGGATCCGGTCCGCTGTAGCTGTCCCTATCCGGATAGGGGTCGGTTACTTTGAGCGATATATCGTAAAGCCCCAGGTGTTTCCCTTCATCCCGTAAAAGATTTTTTGCAAAATAATCTATTTCAATCCGTCCATTTTTGGCCTGCATCACTTTTCTGGGGAGTCCAATATAGTCAGCTGCCTGATTGAGTATTTGGTTTTTTTTCGCCTCTCCGTACAGGTCTCCGGCTGCAAGGATAGGTAAAAGCTGTTTAACTGCAAACTGCTCCGCTTTCTTCATATAACTTTCCAGAGTTTCATTATCATCGGTTTTACGGCTCTTCTTGTGGAGTTTTGCTGCTGCAGCCATAACTGGGAACGAGTCGATCCAGTTCAGGACGGAGTAATCCGATCCGTCGAGCAGCGAAAATTCCATAGCCGGGGAAATTATGACCGCTCCGCTTAAACCTACCCCAAAATCCTTCTGCAGAATTTTGGTCAGTTTTGCAGTTCTATAGCCACCGTAACTTTCACCGGCAATGTAAATGGGAGACTCCCAGCGGTTATTCTTTGATAAATATGAGCTGATAAATTCACCAAGTGACTCAAGGTCACGTTTTACTTTCCAGTATTCACTACGCTCTTTTCCCGATTCATCTTTTACAGCAGCAGAATCCTTTTTTTCCGAATCATCTATAGTGGAGCTAAACCCGGTTCCGATTGGATCGATAAAAACCAGATCAGTGAACTGCAGCCAGGTGTCAGCATTATTCTCAAGTTGATAAGGGGGTGGGTTGACTGTTCCATTCTGAGCAAATATTGCTTTCTGGGGTCCAAGAGCTCCCAGGTGAAGGTAGACTGAAGATGCGCCCGGGCCGCCGTTAAATACAAAAGTTATGGGTCTGTCTGGATTTTCACTGGAAGTTGAATAACTGATATAAAACATCTCTGCTTTCGGTTTTTTATCTTTACGCAATATGAGCCAATCAGCTGATGCTGAGTAAGGTGTTTCCTTCTTATTCATCACCATTTTCAAATTTACTGCTGAGCCAACGGGCGGGGTGTATGAAGTTGGATTCTCAGTTCTGCTTTTTTGTTCGTTTTTTTCTACTTCTGCCATATTAGTATCCTTTACAAGTTTTTCACAAATAAATTATACATTACTTTTTATATTTTGATATACTCAAATCTTTAATTAATAAGAAATAGACTCAACTTGCTGCTGAAAAAAGGAAATATAGATGCAGATTATAAATATATTGGCTCCAGTACTTCTGCTGGTCTGCCGGTAATCTTATATGCACTAATTATAGGGGCTGAGAACAGCAGATTGATCGATGCCGCAAGTATGGCTGTTGCCCCGATGATTCCCTTTGTTAATCTTCTTTCGATTGTTGTCATGGGGGGAGGGGAAGCTGGTGATAAGGGTATAGTCAGGAGATTGCTGATGATATTGAAAAAGATACTTCTGAATCCACTTATCATAGCCTGTATAAGTGGTTTGCTGGTCTCCTATTTAGGCATAACTCTGCCAAGTTTATTGAACCGCAGTTTGGATTCATTAGGCAATATGGCTCTGCCTCTGGCTCTCTTAAGTATAGGTGCCGGCCTCTCATTTGGATCATTGAAAGGAACTGTTTTTCCCACAGTGACTGCTGCTTTTTTTAATGTATTTCTGCTGCCTGTTGTTGGTTATCTATGCAGTCGTTACTTTGGACTATCTGATAACTATACTCTGATTGCCATGATTTTTCTTGCCTGTCCGACAGCGGCTGCAACATTTGTGTATGCCCGGGAAATGGATGGTGATCATATATTTGCTGGGAATGTAATTGTTTTAAGCACGCTATTCTCAATCATATCCTTGGGGCTGGTATTAGCATTATTTCTCTAGGGAATGATATCAATTATTTTTTGGATATTATCTCTACTCTTCATAAACTTCCTGAACATCTCTCCGGATAATTCGAGAGACGCGGTATTCCGGTTTGGGTGAAATGATACAATATCGGCTTCCCAAACATCCCGGTCAACTAAAACATATACGCTGTTTTCAGTATCGTTAATCAAACCAAAGGGTGAAACAGCGCCGGGGGTGAGGCCGAGGAATTCCTTAAGCTTTTTTACATTTGCGAAGCTGACACTTTTTTCTCCGACTATTGCGGCAATCTGTTTCAAGTCAGCACGTTTAGCTGCTGGAAGGATACAAAGGTAGTATGCTCTTTTTTTCTCATTTCGCAAGAACAGATTCTTACAGGGAAGTCCGGGAATATGGCTGCAGTGCTTTTCGGCCTCTTCACAGGTGTAAACTGCCGGGTGTTCATGGAGGATGAATTCAACGTGGTGTTCGTTTAGGTATGTTTCAACTGTTGTCATGTTTTTTCCTATTACCTTAAAATTTTTTGAATTTATATCCCCGACCCCGCACTGTTATGATAAATTTTGGGATATCACTTTTTTCCAGTTTATGGCGGAGCTTGCCAATATGGACATCAACAGTCCGTGTTGTTGATTCACTGTCATATCCCCACACCTCATCCAGCAGTTTGTTTCTGGATAAGATCTGATTGGGATGATTTACCAGATAGAGCAGGAGGCGATACTCTTGAACCTGCAGGGGAATGACTTCATCACCTCTACGCAGCTCTTCCAACTGCGTATCAAAAGTGAATGGTAGAAATTGTATTATGGCGGGGAGGGCAGGATCAGCCTTCGTGATTTCTCCATTGTATCTGCGGGTAACAGCTTCCATTCTGGCCAGCAGAACCTCAGCATCAAAGGGTTTTGTCAAATAATCATCAGCCCCCTGTTTTAAACCCATAACCGTATCTATATTGGTATCCCTGGCAGTGAGCATGATTATAGGAGTGTTGATGTTTTTTTTTCTGAGGCTGCGGCAGACGGAAAACCCATCCTTTCCTGGCAGCATGACATCAAGCAGAATAAGATCGAAGTGTCCGGTCATGGCCTCTTTTTCTCCAGCTGGACCATCACCTTTCACCACTACCTTATACCCTTCGGAAATAAGCAGATCCTCGAGAGTTAATTGTACTCCGGGCTCATCTTCAATTATTAAAACTCTGTTCATGCTATGAATCCTTTGAATCTGTTTCCTGAGAAGGTTCGATATAGGGAACCTGCAGGATGAATCTGCAGCCTGCCGACTTCTCTCCACTTTTGCGTATATATGGACTTTTGATGGTAAGAGAACTCTGCATCATCTTTGCTTTCTTTGATGCCAGGAATAGTCCAAGACCACTACCTCTCTTCTGCTGTTCCCTGCTTATTCTTGTACGGTAAAAGGGTTGGAATATCTTTCGCTGTTCAGATCCCGCTATTCCGGCACCATCATCTTCAACGGAGAATACAAGCTTATTAGGAATTTTCAACCAGGCAGAGAACCTAACGTTCCCGCTTTTTCCAGTTGTATAGGCATGCGTCAATGCATTCATCAGCAGATTTCTGATAATCAGTGCCAGTGATTCTCCATCAAGTATAGCTGCCTGGGGTAGGGATGATACATCCAAGGTAATGGGATTGCAGTCCTGCAGCGTGTTCAGATTAGTGCAGATATCGACTGCCAATTGCTGCGGATCAACCAAAGTGAGAATTGCACCCTTTTTAGGACGGTTTCCCAGCTGCGAAAATAATAGAATCTCTTCCACCATGTTGGTAAGACGTTTTGTCTGTTCACCCAGATGCTCTCCATACCGAATCAGTTTTTCTTCAGGGACAGCCCCTCGGATAAGATTATCTGACGCCGATTGAATGATCGTAAGCGGTGTCTTGAGTTCATGGGTGATAGAGGCAACAAACTCTTTTTCCCTATCCCTCTGCTGCTGGATTTTAATAAGCTGAAGAAGTAACAGGATAAAAGCTGCACCAATACTGAGAAGCAGCAGAAGACCCATCAACCAGTTGGTGATCAACTCCTGCTCTAATCCTGCAAAGACTGAATTGCCATCTTCCTGTATAGAAATAAATGAGTAGACATCTTTTTCTGATGCTATGATA